>NZ_BAAJYR010000009.1:0-50884 GCF_057546605.1 Acidovorax sp. KPB24-03
GGCGGGCCAGGGTGCGCGCGGGGCTGGCGGCCATGTCGGAGGCGCGCTCCTGCAGGCGGCTCGGCGCGGCCTGCTCGGGCGCGTTTTCCAGGCTGGACAGCGTGTCTTCCGCCGTGGCCATGACTTCCACGCCATTGGCGGTGGGGCGGTTGGACAGGATGAGGGTGCCGTCCCCGAAGGCCATGCGCGCCTTGGCCAGGGCCTCACGCGAGGTGGGGGCGGTGAAGCGTTTGATGTTCATGCGGATGCACCTTTGAGGATCGGGCCAATGCGGATGGTGTGGGTTTCAGGGATCTCGCTGTGGGCGAGCACCTGCAGCCGGGGCGCGACGCGGCGCACCAGGCGGGAAATGGCGTTGCGGATGGCGTCGGGCACCAGCAAGCAGGCGGGCATGCCCAGTTCTTCCTGCTTCATAGCGACTTCGGCGGCCTTCTGCGTGAGGATGTCGGCCACGCCCGGGTCCAGCGAAGGGCCGGCGTTGTTGCTCAGGGCCTGCACCAGCAGGCGCTCCAGGCCAGGTTCGATGGCGATCACGTTCAGCTCGCGCGTCGGGCCGTAGATCTGCTGCACGATGGCGGGCGACAGCGCGATGCGCACGCGGCGGGCCAGTTCCACCGGGTCGGTGGTGGCGCCGGCATGTTCGGCCAGCGTCTCGATGATGGTGCGGATGTCGCGGATGTGCACAGACTCTTCCAGCAGCAGCTGGAGGACTTTCTGGAACGTTGCGATCGACACCATTTTGGGAACCACTTCCTCGATGAGCTTGGGGGCCAGTTTTGCCACGTGTTCCACGAGTTGCTGGGTTTCGGTGCGACTCAGGAGCTTGGCGGCTTGAACTTGCATCAAGTGTGACAAATGCGTCGCCATCACGGTTTCTGAATCAACGACCGTAAAACCCGCCATTTGTGCCGCTTCCTTCTGGTGTTCGTCGATCCAGTGGGCGGGCAGGCCGAATGCGGGGTCGGTCGTGGGCGTGCCGATCAGGGGGGTGGTGATGCCGCCGGGGTTGATCGCCAGGTGCATGCCGGGGAAGGCCTCGCCTTCGCCCACCACCACGCCGCGCAGGGTGATGCGGTAGGCGCTGGGCTTGAGTTCCAGGTTGTCGCGCACGTGCACGGCCGGCGGCAGGAAGCCCACTTCCTGCGCGAACTTGCGGCGCACGCCCTTGATGCGGGTGAGCAGGTCGCCCTGGCGGTTCTTGTCCACCAGGGTGATGAGCCGGTAGCCCAGCTCCAGGCCCAGCAGGTCCACGGGCTGCAGGTCGTCCCAGCTGGCTTCGCCGTCGTGCGCGGGCGGGGGCGCTTCCACCACCGGCTGCGGGGCGTTGGCGCGCTTCATCAGCGTCCAGGCGGCGTAGCCCAAGCCTGAGCCCATGATGAGGAACACGGCGTGCGGCATGCCCGGGATCAGGCCCAGCAGGATCAGGATGCCGGCCGTCACGCCCAGCACGCGGGGCGACATGAAGAGCTGTTGCACGATCTGGTGCCCCATGTCCTCTTCCTTGCCCACGCGCGAGATCACCATGCCGCGGCCACCGAGATCAGCAGGCCCGGGATCTGCGCCACCAGCGCGTCGCCGACGGCCAGCAGGATGTAGCTGTTGGCCGCCTGGCCGGCCGACAGGTCGTGCTGCAGCATGCCGATGGCGAAGCCGCCGACGATGTTGATCAGCAGGATCAGGATGCCGGCGACCGCATCGCCGCGCACGAACTTCGAGGCGCCGTCCATCGAGCCGAAGAAGTTGGCTTCTTCCGCCACTTCCAGGCGCCGGCGCTTGGCTTCCTTCTCGTCGATGAGGCCGGCGTTCAGGTCGGCGTCCACCGCCATCTGCTTGCCGGGCATGGCGTCCAGGGTGAAGCGGGCCGACACTTCGGCGATCCGCTCGGCGCCCTTGGTCACCACCACGAAGTTGATCACCACCAGGATGGCGAACACGATCAGGCCGACGGCGAAGTTGCCGCCGATCAGGAAGTGGCCGAAGGCCTCGATCACCGCACCCGCCGCGCCCGGGCCGGTGTGGCCTTCCAGCAGCACCACGCGGGTGGAGGCCACGTTGAGCGACAGCCGCATCAGCGTGGTCAGCAGCAGCACCGAGGGAAACGCCGCGAAGTCCAGCGGCCGCAGCATGTAGGCCGCCACCATCATCACCATCAGCGCGACGGCGATGTTCAGCGTGAAGAAGGTGTCCAGCAGCCAGGCGGGGATGGGCAGCACCATCAGCGCCAGGATGGCAACCACCAGCAGCGGGGCGGACATGCCCTGCACGGCCGAGGCGTTGGTGCCGGCCCACTGCCGGACGGATTTCATGGAGGGCGTCATGGGGCGGTCCCTGCGTCGGTGGTGCGGTTCAGCGGATCAAGTTCGGGCGGCACGAACGGGTCGGGCTGGGCCTCGGGCATGCGGCCTTCGCCGCGCATCGCGGCCTTGAGGCGGTAAACGTAGGCCAGCACCTGCGCCACGGCGGCGTACAGCGTGGCGGGGATGGCCTGGTCCAGCTCGGCATGCGCGTAGAGCGCGCGGGCCAGCATGGGCGACTGCAGCACCGGTACCGAATGCTGCGTGGCCATTTCGCGGATCTTGAAGGCGAGCAGGTCGGTGCCCTTGGAGATCACCTGCGGGGCGCTCATCGTGCCTTCTTCGTACTTGAGGGCCACGGCATAGTGGGTCGGGTTCATCACCACGAAGTCGGCCTTGGGCACGGCGGCGATGCTGGCGCGGTCGGCGATCTCGCGGGCGCGCTGGCGCTGGCGGCTCTTGGTCTCGGGGCTGCCCTCGGATTCCTTGTGCTCCTGCTTGATTTCCTCGTGCGACATCTTCTGGCGCGACTTGAAGAAGAACGCCTGCAGCGGCACGTCGACGACCGCCGCGAGAAACACCACCAGCAGCATGAGGCTCACGCCCGAGGTCATCCATTCGCCCACCCAGCGCAGAGCCACCGGCGAGGGCTGCAGCACCAGCATGGACAGCTTCTGGATGCTGTTGCCCAGGAAGTTCCAGGCCACGGCGGTGATCACGCCGGTCATGAGCACCATCTTGCCCACGTTGACCAGCTGCTGTTTGGACACGAGGTTGGTGAACCCCGAGATCGGGTTCAGCCGGCTGAACTGGGGCGTGATGGGCTGGAAGCTGAACACCCAGCCGCCGGCGCCGATGGCGCTGACCACGGCGGCGGCGCTGGTGAGAACGGCGAAGACGAGGCTGGCGACCACGCCGATCAGCGCCATCTGGTGCAACCGGGTGACCATGCTGCCCGTGGCCTGCACCGTGGCGGCGTTGAACACCAGTTGCTCGCGCACGGCCAGCTGCAGGTGTTCGGTCAGCATGGGCGCCAGCACGAGGACGCTGCAGGCGCCCATGCCGAGGACGGCGATGTGGGACAGGTCCCGCGAGCGCGCAGCCTGGCCGTCCTTGCGCGCTTTCTGGAGCTTGTGCTCTGTCGCGGGGAGGTCTTTGTCTTGGCTGGAGTCCATGGTGGCATGACGGCTGGTGGTCATGCCATTGTCGTGAGCGCCCCGGAAACCTAAAGCGCGAATAGACGGCTTGTCGGGCGGCTATTCAGGGTGGCGGCCGGTGGGGTGGGCCGGCAGGGGCGGGGCGTCATGCACGCCGTTGCATCAAAAATGATAGCAATATGCCCTAGTACTTACTGCCGTTGCATGCCAAAAGGCCATGAAATCCCATGTGGATATGCGGTGGACGCTCCTTTTTCAGGAGCGCCAGCGCCCGCCCGGCATCAGAAGCCCAGGCTGGCCAGCAGATCGTCCACTTGCGACTGGTCGGTGACCACATCGGGCGTGCCTTCGGGATCGACCACCGGGCCGGCCAGGTGTTCGTGGCGCGCTTCCACCACCGGGGCGACCTGCGCCTGCGCGGCCGGTGGGGCGGTCTGGATGAGCAACTGCACCAGCTGCTCTTCGATCGTGGCCGCCAGGTTGACCACACGGGCGATCACCTGGCCGGTGAGGTCGTGGAAGTCCTGCGCCATCATGATTTCGGTCAGGTGGCCGTCGGCTTCCTTGGTGACGCGCTCCACGTCGTGCAGGAAGTTCATGATCTCGCCCTTGGCGACGGCCGCCACGGGGTCCTTGACCAGCGAGGAGACGACGCGGCGGGTTTCCTCGGCGATGAAGTCGTGCTGGGCCTTGGCCTGCTCCACCCGGCTCAATACCTTCTCTGCCGCTTCTCCCGTGAGGCGCGCGATGTAGGAAAGTCGGCTTTGCGCATCGGGCAACTCGCCCATCGTGCCGCGCAGCTTGTCGGCGTAGCCGAGTTCGTTCAGCGAGTCGTGCAGCTGGCGGGTCAGCTGGCCGATCTTGTTGTGAACGGCGCCGGCTTCCGGAAGGTTGTTGTCCGAGGTATCCATGATCACAGGCCCATTTTCTTGAGGATCAGGGTGACTTTCTCTTCCAGCGTGGCCTTGGTGAACGGCTTGACGATGTAGCCGGCTGCCCCGTTCTGGGCGGCTGCCACGATGTCTTCCTTGCGGGCTTCTGCCGTCACCATCAGCACGGGCAGGTGCTTGAGCTTGTCGTCCTTCTTGATTTCAGCCAGCAGCTGGAATCCGTTCATGTTGGGCATGTTGATATCGGTGACGACGAAATCGAACTTGCTGTTGCGCAGTTTGTTCAGCGCCACCACGCCGTCTTCCGCCTCGTCGGCATCGGCAAAGCCGCTTTCCTTGAGCAGGTTGCGCACGATGCGTCGCATGGTGGAGAAGTCGTCAACGATCAAAAAGCGGAGTGCAGTGGTCACGTGGGACCCTTTCGGTCGGAAATTGCAGTGTGTATTGTCATGGGCCGCAGGTTTGGTGACAAGACGTTACGGCCGAGGGGCGGATGCCGGATTCTCGCGCTTTTCGGCGGTGAACTCCGTGGAAGTGATGGTGGCAGATTTCTTTCCGAGCAGCCGTTCCTCGGCTTCCTGGGTCAAAACCGTGATCGTGATGCGCCGGTTGGCGGGCGCGCGCGGCTCCTTGGGTTCCAGCAAATCGCTGGCCGCCAGCCCGACAACGCGGCCCAGCTTGGCATCCGGCATGCCGGCGGCCACGAGTTCGCGGCGCGAGGCGTTGGCCCGGTCGGCCGACAGTTCCCAATTGCTGTAGCCGCGGTCGCCGTTGCCGTAGGGCGTCGCGTCGGTGTGGCCTGCCAGGCTGATGCGGTTTTGCACGCCGCCGAGCGCGGTTCCGATTTCTCGAAGAATGTCGCGCATGTAGGGTTTTACCAACGCACTGCCGCTGTCGAACATGGGCCGGTTCTGGTCGTCCACGATCTGGATCTGCAGGCCATCGGGCGTCACATCCATGCGGATCTGCGAGCGATATTCATTCAGCTTGGGCGTTTCGGTGATCAGCGCATCGATTTTGGCCTGCAGCGCCTTGATGCGCATCTCGTCCTGGCGGGCGCGCTCGGCGCGTGCGGCTTCGAGGTTGGCGCGGCGGTTCGTCGACGTCTCCGAGTCGGAGCGCCGCACCTGTCCGTGCACCTTGGACAGGTCGTTGCCGCCGCCGGGAATCACGCTCGAGCTGTTGCCCGCACCGTCTCCCCCCTGCATGGACACCTTCAGCGGCGAATTGAAGTAGGCGGCGATGCCCTGCAGTTCGCCCTTGGCGGTGGAGCCCAGCAGCCACATCAGCAGGAAGAACGCCATCATGGCCGTCACGAAGTCGGCATAGGCGATCTTCCAGGCGCCGCCATGCACGGCATGGCCGCCCTTCTTGACGCGCTTGATGATGATCGGCTGGAGTTTCTTGTCGGCCATGGGGGCGTCTTCAGCCTACTTCTTGCCCTTCACGTGGCTTTCCAGTTCGGAAAAGCTCGGACGGTCGGTGGAGAACAGGACCTTGCGGCCGAATTCGATCGCGGTGGCGGGGTTGTAGCCCTGCATGCTGGCCAGCAGCGTGGTCTTGATGCATTGCAGTTCCTTGGCGGCATCTTCCAGCTTCTGCTCGACCAGGCCACCGAGGGGTTCCACCACGCCATAGGCCAGCAAGATCCCGAGGAAGGTGCCGACCAGCGCCGAGCCGATCATGCCGCCCAGCACGGAGGGAGGCTGGCCCACCGAGCCCATGGTGTTCACCACGCCCAGCACGGCGGCGATGATGCCGAAGGCCGGCAGCGCGCCAGCCAGGCGGGCCAGTGCCGCCACGGGGGCGTGTGCTTCCTGGTGGTGGGTTTCGATCTCGCTGTCCATCAGCGCCTCGATCTCGTGCGCGTTCAGGTTGCCCGAGACCATCATGCGCAGGTAATCGGTCATGAACTCGATCACATGGTGGTCGCTGCCGACCGTGGGGTATTTCTTGAAGATTTCGGATTCGTGGGGCGTCTCGACATCCTTTTCGATGGCCATCAGCCCTTCCTTGCGGGCTTTCTGCAGGATGTCGTAGAGCATCGCCATCAGTTCCATGTACCGTGCCTTGGTGTACTTGGACCCCTTGAGCGCCATGGGCAGCGCCTTCAGCGTGGACTTGAGCACCTTCGGCTGGTTGTTCACCACGAACGCGCCCAGCGCGCCGCCGAAGATCGTGATCATCTCGAAAGGGAGCGCTTTGATGATCACGCTCACATTCCCGCCGTGTACCACGTACACGCCGAAAATGCACCCGAGGCAGACCAGGTAACCGATGATTACAAACATGGGGCCATTCTGGCAGAGTCTTTTTGAAGCGCAAAAACGGAAATGCAGGCGGGATACACCCCAATTCGTTCCCCTTGACAAGTCCCGTTGCCCTGTTGGTGAAACCGGCCGCCCACCGCCAAAACAGGCGGGCAAACCATGGTTTATTGGGGCCACCGCAGGGGCCGGGAGCCCCTAAGATGGACCCCGGCCGTTTCGATCCACTGCCCCGATCCCACCCTTTTCCATTGCCTGCCGCCGATGTGCTCCATGCCCACTTCCACCGACGATGCTGATGTGCAAGAGCATGCCGACCTGCTGATCGCGCTCTTTCAGGCCGAGCAGTGCCTGGCGCAGCAGGATCTGGTGGGTGCCCTGACGAAATTCGCCACCGCCCTGGCTTTCGATCCACAGCGTGCGGACGTCTGGATGCATGTCGGGCGCACCTACCTCAAGATGGAAAACTGGGCGCAGGCCATTCCGGCGCTGGAGACCGCCCTGAACCTGCAGCCCGGCATGCCGGATGCGCAGCATGGCCTGTCGTTCGCATTGTTCAACCTGGGCCGGCACGCCGAAGCGTTGCAAATGATCGACGATGTGTGTCGCCGCGGCAACAACCCGGCCATGTGGGTCATGCGCGCCTTCCTGCATGACCAGATCGAGGGCAGTCCCGTCAAGACGCTGGAGGTCTACAGGGACTGGGGCCGGCGCTACGCCGATCCGCTGACGCGCAAGGCCGCTCCCCTCGTCGTGACCGATCGCCGCCCGAAGAAACGCCTCAAGGTGGGCTATGTCACGGCCGATTTCCGGGAGCACTCCATCGCGTTCTTCATGCTGCCCGTGCTGCGCCACCATGACCCGCAGGAGGTCGAGGTGCATGTGTACTCGGGCGGGCGGCGCGACGGCATCACCGATGCCCTGCAGCAGTGCGTGCCCCATTGGCACGAGATGATCCACCTGTCCGACGATGACCTTTACACGCTCATCCGCTCGCACGGCATCGACGTGCTGGTGGACCTGTCGGGCCACACCGCCGGCAACCGCCTGTTGGTCTTCGCGCGCCGCGCGGCGCCCGTGCAGGTGACGTGGCTCGGATTCATGAGCCCGCTGGGCATGAAAGCCATGGATTACCGCCTGACCGATGCGGCCATCACCCCGCCGGGCCATGAAGTCTTCTACAGCGAGCGGCTCTTTCGCCTGGCCTGCATGGCGAGCTACGCACCGCCCACCTATGCGCCGCTGTGCGAAGAGCCGCCAATGCTGCACAACGGCTACCCCACGCTCATCTCGCTGAACAATTCCGCCAAGGTCACGGACCGCATGCTGGGTGTCTGGGGGCGCATCCTGAAGGCGCGCACCGATGCGCGCCTCGTCATCATGGTGAAGGAGCGGTCTGCCGAGGCCGCCCAGGCCAACATGCAGATGCGGGTCGAGGCTCAGGGCCTGCCGCTGGACCGCGTGTTCGTGATGCACCAGCAACCGCTCAACCAGTTCATGGAACTGGGACATATTGCCGACGTGGCACTCGACACGGCTCCGATCTCCGGTGGCACCACGACGCTGCATGCCCTCTGGATGGGACTGCCGATCGTGTCGCTGGACGCCGAGCGCGGTGTGGACGCGAGCACCGCGCGCACGCTGCAGGGCGTGGGCTATCCCGATTGGGTGGCGCGCAGCGACGACCAATACGTCGAGCGGGCTCTGGCGTTCATGGCCGATCCGGAAACCCTGGCCCGCCTGCGCCACGAAACACGGCAACGCTTGTCCGCCTGCGCACTCATGGACTATGCCGCCCGCACGGCCGAGCTGGAAAAGGCGTTCCGGCTCATGTGGCTCAATTACCTGGAAGGCCGCGACCGTTTCCTGGATGTGTTCGCCGATCCGGAGCCGGTCCTGGCACGCCTGGGCGGCGGCGAGAAGCGTGCGCACGGCACGCCCTCCGTATGACCGCCGGCGCTCCCACCGATCCCATTCCTCTGCTGGTGCCGGATGTGCCGGACCCGGTGTCCCTCCTGCCCTATCTGCAGCGCATGCATGCCGCGCGCTACTACTCCAACGGCGGCCCACTGGTGCGCGAACTGGAGGACCGCTTTGCCGAGCGCTTCGGCCTGGGCGCAGAGCAGGTCACGACCGTGGCAAGTGCGACGCTGGGCCTGGAACTGGTGCTGCAATCGCTGGGGCTGCGCGCCGGCTCCCGGGTGCTCATGCCCACCTTCACGTTCGCTGCCACGGCGACGGCCGTGCTGCGTGCCGGCCACGTGCCGGTACTTTGCGATGTGGATGCCGACAGCTGGCTGCTGACGCCCGACATCGCGCGCGCGGCCCGTGCCACCGGTGCCGTGGATGCCGTACTGCCCGTGGCGGCCCTCGGCATGCCGCACGACATGGCGGCATGGCAGCGCTTCGAGGACGAAACGGGCCTCCCGGTGGTGATCGACGCCGCCGCCGGCTTTGGCAGCCAGTGGCTGGCAGGCGCTTCGGGCACGCTCGTGTTCAGTCTCCATGCCACCAAGTCGCTGCCGGCGGGAGAGGGCGGTTTCGTGGTCTCGTCCCGTCCCGGGTTGGCGGCGCGAGTGCGTCAGCTGGCCAATTTCGGCATCAACCTCGACCCGGCCAGCCACCTGCCGGTCGGTGCCCTGGCGGCAGTGGGCACCAACGCCAAAATGAGCGAGTTGCACGCTGCCGTGGCGCTGGCATCGCTCGCTTGCTGGGAGCAGGGCGCGCAGGCCCGGCGCGCGTTGCAGCGGGAAATGCAGGATGCCCTTGCACGCGCGGCGGACGGTCGGATCGCATGGCAGATGGCGGGCCCGGCCGGTGCCATTGCAGCACCGACGCTGTTGTGTGCACGGATGCCCGACGCTGCCTGCCGGGGACGGCTCGAGGCACTGTGTGCCGCGCAGGGCATCGCGACGCGTCGCTGGTACCAGCCTCTCATGCACCGCATGGAAGCCCTGTTGCCCTTCTGTACGCTATTGCCCACGCCCCAAGCGGATGCGCTCGCCGAGACCCTGATAGGCCTGCCGTTCTTTCCGAAGATGGATCCTGCGCAGATGCAGCGGCTCACCCGTGTGATGGAGCAGGCAATGCGCAGCTAGGAAGGGGCCCATTTCAGATCACTGTAGAGACAATGGGCTGTACGAGCCGCCGCTGGCTCGGCAGGCCCCAGACCGGTACCGAACTCGGGGCCGCGGTCCTTGCAACATCCATCCAGAAGAGTCGATCCATGCCGACCAGTGTCGTTTCCCCCCACTTCTATCGAGATCCCGATCACCACGCCCGCGAACTGGAGGGGCTGTTCCGCGAAAGCTGGGTTTTCGTCTGCATGCGCTTCGAACTCGACGGTCTCGTGCACCGCGGTGTGCAGGTGGGCGGGGTGTCGTTGTTGCTCCAGTGTGACAGCCAGGGGCGGCCGCGTGCCTTTCTTAATGTCTGCTCCCACCGACATGCCCAGTTATGCGAATCGGGCACGCACCGCGGGCCTGCGCGCTGCCCCTACCATGGCTGGGTGTACGACCGGGAGGGCGTTCCGGTCGGCATTCCGGCGAAACACTGCTTTCCCGAGGTGGTGGCCGAACCTGCGCGCTTTCGCCTGCAGGAATTCAACTGCGAGGCGGTAGGGCAGTTCGTGTTTGTCCGTATTTCCGAAAGCGGCCCGGCACTGCGCGAGTATCTGGGCGAGCAATACGCCTTTCTCGAGCGTGCCAGCGAGGGAATGCAAGGCTTGCTGGACGAGTTCCGAGAGCCGGTGGACGCCAACTGGAAAATCGTGATCGAGAATGCCCTCGAGGGGTATCACGTCCCTGCCGTGCATTCGCGAACCTTCATGCAGGTCGACGGCATGGACCGGGCCGAAACGGCACCCCGCTTCTTCCTCGAGGATCGCCGGCACAGCCACCTGGAGCATGCCGCCGATGCGCAGTGGGTAGCGCGGTTCGCCCGCATGGAGAGCAAGATCGGGCAGTGGCCCTGGCGCTTCGCGCATTACACCCACCACCATATTTTTCCGAACCTGACTGTTACGTCGTTCATGGGTTACAGCTTCCATGTCCAGTCGTTCGAGCCGACCGCGCCCCGCCAGACCACGGTTCACTCGAGGACTGTGGGCGTGGAGTTCACCGGGACCACGCCTGCCGGCGCCAAGATGATGGAACACATCCATGCCGACGGCCACGCCTTCACGCGCAAGGTGTTCGCGGAAGACGGTGGTATTTGCATTAAGGTGCAGGCGGGCGTCGATCAGGCGCAGCGCCCGGCCCTCGTGGGCGCCGGGATCGAGGACCGTGTGGCGCATTTCCAGGCGGCCTATGCCCGGGCGCTTCAGGGCTCCGAAACACCGATGGGCGGAAAAGCATGAAGGCCATCATCCTGGCGGGGGGGCTGGGTTCCCGCCTGAGCGAGGAGACGCAGCAAAAGCCCAAACCCATGGTGGAGATCGGCGGCCGCCCGATTCTCTGGCACATCATGAAGATGTATTCGCACCATGGCATCCATGACTTCGTGGTGTGCTGCGGCTACAAGGGCTACGTGATCAAGGAGTACTTCGCGAACTATTTCCTGCACATGTCCGATGTGACGTTCGATCTGGTGAACAACCGCATGGACGTTCACGAGCGGTATGCCGAACCCTGGCGGGTGACCCTGGTGGACACCGGCGATGCCACCCAGACGGGTGGCCGCCTGCGCCGTGTGCGGCGCTACGTGAGCGAGGAAGAGGCCTTCTGCTTTACCTATGGCGATGGGGTGGGCGATATCGACATCACGGCGCTCATCCGGTTCCACCGGGCGCATGGACGGCAGGCCACGCTCACCTCCACCCGGCAACCCGGCCGCTTCGGCGCGCTGGACATGGAGGGCGACCGCGTGCTGTCGTTCCGCGAAAAGCCCGATGGCGGCGGCGGCATGGTCAACGGCGGGTTCTTCGTGCTGTCTCCTGCCGTCTTCGATCTGATCGATTCCGACGAGACGGTTTGGGAAGGCCCTCCGCTCGAGGCGTTGGCGCGGTCTGGGCAGTTGCAGGCCTATCGGCACGAAGGCTTCTGGCAACCCATGGATACGCTGCGCGACAAGAACTATCTCGAACAGCTTTGGCAGGGGGGCTATGCGCCCTGGAAGTCATGGTGAGCGGTCCCGACAGCGGTTTTTGGTCCGGACGCAAGGTGTTCGTCACGGGCCACACAGGCTTCAAAGGCACCTGGCTGTCGCTTTGGCTGCAGCGTTTGGGCGCGCAGGTGACGGGGTATGCGCTGGACGCGGATTCCATGCCCGCGATGTTCGCGCTGACCCGGGCCGCGCAGGGCATGCATTCGGTCATCGGCGATGTGCGGGATGCGGCGTTGCTTGCGGGCGCGCTGGAGGCGGCGGCGCCGGAGATCGTGATCCACATGGCTGCACAGCCCCTGGTGCGCAAGTCCTACGCCGATCCGGTCGGCACCTATTCGACCAACGTCATGGGTACCGTGCACCTTCTGGACGCCGTCCGTCGCGTGCCGTCGGTGCGCGCCGTGGTGGTGGTGACGAGCGACAAATGCTATGAGAACCGCGAGTGGCTCTGGGGCTATCGCGAGGACGACGCATTGGGCGGGTTCGACCCTTACAGCAACAGCAAGGCATGCACCGAGCTGGTGGCCGCCTGTTACCGCGACTCGTTTTTCGCCCCGGCAAGGCATGCGGATCACGGTGTGGCGCTGGCCACGGCGCGGGCGGGCAATGTGATCGGCGGCGGTGACTGGTCCCGCGACCGGCTGATTCCGGACTTCCTGAGAGCCTCCTGCGGCGGCGGTCCGCTGGACGTGCGCAATCCCGCTGCCGTACGGCCATGGCAACATGTGCTGGAGCCCCTGGCCGGGTACCTCCAATTGGCGCAGAGACTCGTCGAGAAGGGTCCGGTGGCATCGGGCGCCTGGAATTTCGGGCCCGCCGAGCAGGACGTGCGAAGTGTCGGCGACGTCATTCGGCAATTGGCTGCCGCGTGGCCTGGCCCTGTCGAATGCCGTTTCGCGGCCGTGCCCGAGGGCGTGCACGAGGCGCAGATGCTCCGGCTCGACAGCAGCAAGGCCTGCTCTCTGCTGGGCTGGGGATCTCGGTGGTCGCTGGCGCAGGCCGTGGAGAGCATTGCCCAATGGCATTCCGCACACGCTCGCGGCGAAGACATGCGCCAGGTGACCGAGCGTCAGATCGAATCGTATTGCGCCGCTGAGCGCTGAAATTCTATGGACAAGTTGCACCACATCCGCGAGCAGATCGCCGCGCTCGTTGGCGAATACGCGGCCCACGCGTATCGCGCCCAGCCATTCCTGCCGGGCGCCACGGCCATTCCGCCCTCCGGCAAGGTCATCGGGGAGGCCGAACTGCAGAACATGGTGGCCGCGTCGCTCGACGGATGGCTGACCACAGGGCGTTTCAACGATGCGTTCGAAAAGCGCCTGCGCGAGTACCTCGGGGTGCGCCATGCGCTCACGACGAACAGCGGCTCGTCCGCGAATCTGCTCGCCTTCTCGGCGCTCACGTCTCCTGCATTGGGCCAGAGGGCCATCCGCCCGGGCGACGAGGTGATCGGTGTGGCGGCGGGGTTCCCCACCACCGTCAATCCCATCCTGCAAAATGGCGCGGTGCCGGTTTTCGTAGATGTGGAGCTCGGCACGTACAACATCGATGTCGCGCTGATCGAAGCTGCGATCTCGCCGCGCACCAAGGCCATCATGCTGGCCCATACCCTCGGCAATCCCTACAACCTGGAGGCGGTGCAAGCGCTGTGCCGCAAGCATGGACTGTGGCTCGTCGAGGATTGCTGCGACGCCCTGGGGTCCACCTACGGCGGACGGCTGGTAGGCACCTTCGGAGACATCGGGACCCTGAGCTTCTATCCGGCCCACCACATCACCATGGGCGAAGGCGGCGCGGTCTTCACCAACGACGATGAGTTGGCACGCATCGTCACGTCATTCCGCGACTGGGGACGGGACTGCTATTGCGGGCCCGGCAAGGACAACACCTGCGGAAAGCGGTATGGCTGGCAACTGGGCGATCTGCCGCCAGGCTATGACCACAAGTACACGTATTCGCACGTCGGCTACAACCTCAAGATCACCGACATGCAGGCGGCCTGTGCCCTGGCGCAGATGGACCGTTTGCCCGGCTTCATCGCGGCGCGGCAGCGAAATTTCGAGCACCTCTCCGGCCGGCTGAAAAGCTGCGAGGAGTTCCTCGTGCTTCCCCGGGCCACGGAAAATTCGCAGCCTTCGTGGTTCGGGTTCCCGCTCACGCTGCGCGAAGCGGCCGGTACCCGCCGCGTCGATCTGCTGGAGTACCTGGAGCAGAGCCGCATCGGCACGCGGCTGCTGTTCGCCGGCAACCTGACCCGGCAGCCTTCGATGCAGGGACAGACGTACCGTGTGGCCAGCAGCCTGGCGAATACGGACACGGTCATGGAGCACACGTTCTGGCTGGGCATCTATCCCGGATTGAGCGAGGCCATGATCGACTTTGTGGCCGATCGCATCGAAACCTATTTCGGCGTCAACTTCTAGCACCCACCATGCGCTTCGAAGAAAGCCCTTTGCCGGGCTGCTACCTGATCCAGCCCGAAGTGCGGCCCGATGAGCGCGGGCGATTCGTGAAGACCTTCAGCCGCGAGGCGTTCCTTGTCCGGGGGCTCGACTGCGACTGGGTAGAAGGCTTTTACAGCGTATCGCGGCGTGGCGTGCTGCGCGGGCTGCACTTCCAGTTGCCGCCGCACCACCATGCCAAGCTGGTGCATTGCAGCCACGGCCGCCTCTTCGATGTGGTGGTCGATCTGCGCCGCGGCTCGCCGACACAGGGCCGCTTTGCCACCTTCGAGCTGGACGCCGAGCTTGGCAACCAGGTCTACATTCCGGCGGGGTGTGCCCACGGCTGCTATGCACTGACCGAAGGCGCGACCATCGTCTATCACGTCACCTCGGCCCACGCACCTCGGCATGATGCCGGCATCCGCTGGGACTCTGCCGGCATTCCCTGGCCCGATGAGCATCCTGTGCTGTCGGTGCGCGACCGCGAGCACCCGCGGATGGAGGATTTCGCCAGCCCCTTCGAGATGCCGGAAGGACCGCCGAATGACCACTGAACGGCATGTGTTCCTGACGGGAGGGACGGGGTTCATCGGCCGGCACGTGCTGGCGTCTCTGCTGGAGGCGGGCCATCGCGTCACCGTCCTGAGGCATCCGGCCGACGCGCCTGCGTCGGTGCACCCTCGCCTTGTGTGGCTCAGCCGCGCCATGGACCAGTTGGCACCCGCCGATCTGGCCGGGGCGGACGTGCTGATGCACCTGGCGTCGCCCGGCGTCCCGCCGCAGCAGGCCGACTGGCAGACCCTATTCTACTGGAACGTCACCGTTTTGCTGCAACTGCTCGATACGGCGCGTGCCGCTGGCGTGAAGCGGTCGGTCCTCGCGGGTACTTTCGCGGAATACGGTCGCAGCGCGGATGCCTTCGACTTCATTCCGGCCAGCGCACCGCTGGCACCCGCGTATGGCTACGCGGCATCCAAGGCCGCAGGTTTCCAGGCTGCGCATGCGCACGCGATCGAACACGCCATGGAACTGTGCTACCTGCGGATCTTCTCGGTCTTCGGCGAAGGCCAGTACGCCGGGAACTTCTGGCCCGCGTTGCGTCTGGCCGCGTCGCAGGGACTTGATTTTTCGATGACCCCGGGTGCGCAGGTGCGCGACTACGTCCCCGTGGAAACGGTCGCCCGGGCATTCCGGCATGCGGCTGAGCGCCGCGATGTCGAGACGGGCAGGCCCTGGGTGCGCAATGTGGGATCGGGCAGGCCGGTATCGATGCAGGATTTCGCGCAGCACTGGTGGTCTGTCTGGAAGGCGTCGGGCCGGCTGCTCGTCGGCGCCCTGCCGTACCGGCCCAACGAGGTGATGCGCTGCGTCCCCGAGATGGAGGCCGATCTGTTCCTGTCTGGATCTGAGCATGAGGGGCAACGATTTGCTTGAATTGAACGAACTGGCCGCCCTGGAGGGCTCGCGCATCCTGATCACGGGTGCGGGCGGAATGCTCGGGCAGGCTTTCGCTCGCCGCTTGGCTGAGCAGGTACCCACTGCCCTGGTCGCGGCCCTCGACCGCCACGCGCTCGATGTGCGCCAGCGCGAGCAGGCCCAGGACTTGCGCGCCTGGCGGCCCGATATCGTGATCCATTGCGCCGTGTGTTCCGACGTCAACTGGTGCGAGGATCATGCGGACGCGGCGGCGCAGGTGCAGATCGAAGGAACCCGCCACGTGGTCGAGCTGGCCCGCGAATGCGGAGCCCGGTTTTTTTACCCGCAGACTTTCCTGATCTACGACGGAAGCCAGCCGGTGGACGAGGCCACGCCCCCCCGTCCTTTGAGCGTGTACGGACGCCTCAAGCTGGAGGCGGAGCACATCGTGCTGGAGGCGTCGCCGCAGGCGCTCACTGTGCGCATGGGCGGGTTTTTCGGAGAGCATGCGCGCGACAAGAATTTCGTCGGCAAGCTGATTCCGCACCTCGCGGGACTGCTGCGCTCCGGCGTGGACCGCATGGAGATCGGTGACCGCATCTGGCAGCCCACGCTCACGGACGATCTGGCCTACAACAGCCTGCTGCTGCTGGCGCGCGGCGAGACGGGCCGTTTCTGCATGGCTTCCCATGGGCAAGCCTCTTTCTTCGAACTGGCGCGGGAGATCGTGCTCCGATTGGGTCTGGACCGCCGCATCGAGATCGCGCGTGTTCCTGCGGAAACCATGGCCCACAAGGAAAAAGCCGTGCGCCCCGATGCGGTGGTGATGCGCAACGCCGCGCTGCAGGCCCGCGGGCTGGATCGTCAGCGCACATGGCAGGACAGCCTGGCCGCCTATCTCGACCACCCTTATTTCACTGGAATGTTCGCCCCATGAGCCTGCACCTGCTGAGCCCCTTCGTTCACCACGACATGTTCGGTCCGATGCGCAACCGCGTCGCCATGGCGGCCATGACGCGTGGTTTTGCCGATGCGCAGCACCGCTGCACGGCCGAAATCGCTGCCTACTACGCGCGGCGTGCCGCTGCCGGCGTATCGCTCATCCTGACGGAAGGCATCGTGGTCCATCCTTCGGCGGATGGTTACCGGAACGTGCCCCACCTGCAGAACGACGAGCAGGCCGACAGCTGGATCCCGGCCGTCCGGCAGGTGCAGGAGGCCGGCGGGCGCATCGTGGCGCAACTGTGGCATTGCGGGCGGATCTCGCACCCGGACTTCACTGGCGGGTTGGCGCCGGTCAGTTCCACGGACCGGCCAGCGGCGGGCATCAACCGCCAGAACGGCCAGCCCTACGGGCAGCCCCGTGCACTGCATGCGTCGGAGATGCCGGGCATCTACCGTCTTTTCGAGGAGGCCGCGCAGCGGGCCCTGAATGCGGGCTTCGACGGCGTGCAGGTCCATATGGGACATGGATACCTGATTGACCAGTTCCTGGATGCACGCATCAATGACCGGACCGATGCCTATGGCGGATCGGTCGGAAACCGCTGCCGCATCGTGCTGGAACTGGTGGAGCGCCTGTTGCCCATTTGCGGCCCCCAGCGCCTGATGATCCGCCTCTCGCCCGCACGGATGATGGGCGGACTGTACGAGTGGCCGGACCTCGACGACATGCTGCACCATCTCATCCCCCGGCTGGATCGCCTGGGGCTGAGGCAGCTGGACATTAGCTGCGCGGATGCGCCCTATGCCGAAACTTCCGGCAGGATCGTGCGCCGCGTGCGTCCCCTCTGGCCCCACTTCCTGATGGGTGGCGCGTCGCTATCCGCTGCGGAGGCCGAGCGCGAAATCCAGGAGGGGCATCTGGACATGGTCACCTGGGGCCGCGCACTCCTTGCGAACCCGGACTTCGTGCGAAGGCTGGAGCGTGGAGAAGCCCTCGAGCCCATGACGCCCGAGCGGCGCGCCGTGCTCTATTGATCAGATGGAGGTGCGGTCAGCCGACCCGGCCACTGAAGAATTCGGCGATCGTGAAGTCCTGAGCGCTTTCCTCGTGCGCCTGCCGCATGGCCGAGGGCAGATCGGCATAGACCTCCCGCCACCAGGCGGGCGTGCCGACGAAGCCCTTGTTGAGGGTCAGATTGAAGAGCGGGACGCTCTTGATCGACAGGACATCGGCGTACTCGTCCATCGGCAGAAGATGGTTCGCGGCGAACCGGTAGCCATCGGCGAGGTCCCGGGCCGGCTCACCCCACTTGCGTGCCAGGCTCTGCCACAGCAGGCATTCGACGGCCGCCTTCTGGATCTGCTGGTAGGGCTCGTCGGTCCGGTGCTGGATCTCGGACGCACCGCGCAGGTCTTCCGGCAGCGCCCACAGCTCGCACATGTCCTGGGTGCGGCTCACGAGAAAACGCTCGGAGAAATGGAAGGGAATCTGCTTCCAGGACGAATGCGCCAGGAAGCCGAATTTCCCCTCGTTCCTGCTGCCATCGTCGAACAGTTCTTCCACCGCCCGGTAGAGCGATCCGGTGACGACCGTATCGCTTCGCATGCGCACCGAGTACGGCACGCCCACTTCGGCCAGATGCCGGGCGCCGCCTTGGCCGAGCGAATGATGGCATTGCGGCTGTCCACCATGTTCTGGGGCTGGGGAAGCGTGATCACGGCGTCCACCCATGGCCGGCAGGCATCGAGGCTGGCGGCGGACTGGTGATCCCAGGTGACGAAGCACAGATGCGCCTCGGGACACGCCATTCGCTGCCAGGCCAGTGCCATGGGGGTATAGGGAAACACCGGGCCCTGCACGAAGATGCCAAGTGAAGGCGTTCGCACGGGCGGTTTGCGCTGCAGGGACAGGCCTTCGAACACCCTGGAGAACGCCTGGAGCTGGTCGATGTCTCCATGCCGGCCGCTGTGGGTGAGCGCCGGCACGCAGCGGTAGTCGCCCCACAGGTTGCGGATCTGGTTCATGATTTCCGCCGAATGCGCTGCGAAGATCACCAGAAGCACATCCTCGTGCGGTTCTTTCATGAGCGCTTCGGGGCTGCGGACGGGAACACCATGGATCTGCCTGTCCTGGTGAGCGGTGAACGGGCACACGGTGTATTCCACCGGCAGGCCCAGCAGCGGATAGTAGTCCGTGAACGCCTGTCCAGCGCCCCAGCCGATCAGCCGGACCTTGGCCGGGTCGATTTCCGGATATTTCAGTAGAACGCGGTCGAGGCCGCCCCGAATCTTGGCCATCCTGCGGTGTCCTCTGGATAGTGGAGTGAATGCCTCTGCAGAGGCGCTTCAGCGATGAAAATACAGGCAGGTATCCCAGCGATCTTCGGTGTGGTGCTGCAGCCCGATCGAGTAGCCGGGGGCCACGGCATCCACCAGCGCCGGGATGTCCAGCAGGTCGGTCGCGCGGTGATAGGCGGAGATCGCCATCTTGGGCAGGCCGGCGCGGATGGCCGCCTGGGCGCCCCGCAGCGCCGGAATCTCGAAGCCTTCGATGTCCATCTTGATGAAGGTCGGAGGCGCATCGATGAGATCGTCGATGCGCCGGATGCGCACGGTCTCCAAGGGCGCGCTCGGATCGACGGCGATGCTGCCCCCATGCCCCCCCAGATGGTGGAACGGGGCTTCCGCGTCGTTCTCCCCGACGGCGAAGGGATGCAGCGAAATCCGGGATTCGAGCGCGGTGCCTGCGTAGCCCTGCTGCAGCTTGCGCAGCACCTCGATGTTCAGCCGGTCGGGCTCGATCATCCAGGAGTGTTCGATGCGATCGCCCGTGAGGCCCAGCAGCCCGGTCGTGGATTCGCCGATGGAGGCGCCGCAATCGACGAACCTCTCGTGGTCCGAGAACGTCAGCAGGCCCGAGCGGAAGTACAGGGTCGAGTAGGGCCTGGCCACAGTGAGATACCACTCGGGATTGCAGCTCAGGTGGAACAGAAGCACGCTGCGCAACGTGTTCACGGAGTGCGCATCCGCAAGCCGCCGCTCCAGCGCCAGGAATTCATCGAATCTGCTGCTGATGGCGGGGGCCCAGTCGGCCGTGCGGTAGTCCACCCGGTCATTCATGCCGAAGAGCCGGGTGACCTGCTCATGGTTCAAATGGGCGATGCCGTGGCGGGTACAAAGCCGGTCGAAGAACCGCCGTGAATAGTCCGTTCGGCAGCAGTTGATGGCGATGATGTCCGGGTCCTCGCGCAGCATCGCAAGGAAACGGTCGGTGGAAATGATGTCCACGCCGTAGTAGTCCTCGCCGCTGGCGTATTTGAAATCGTCGACCACGGCCAGTGCCCAGCCTTGGTCACGGGTCGCACGGATGAAGACTTCCGCGAAGGTCTTCGTTCCCAGCAGGATGAAGCGTGTCCGGTCCCCGCGCCGGGCGAAGATCTCGCGCGCCTGCTCAGGTATGCAGAAGTGCGGATCGCGGCGGTAGAGGTCCAGCATGGCGAGCAGCGCTTCATCCAGCTGGAAGCGATCCAGGTTGATGCGGCTGACCAAGGCGTCGGGCAGGAAGGAAGGGGGCATGGAGGCCATGGTGGGTTGCTCGCGGTCGGGCATGCGGAGACTGGGGAGACGTTCAGCTCCAGGAAAAGCGCCGGGCCGGATTGCCCATGATGGTGATGTTGGGCGGGATGCGGCCATACACCACGCTGCCGGCACCGACCTTGACGTGGTCGCCAATGACGGTGCCGCTGGTGATGACGCAATTGGGATGGATCGACACGAAGTTGCCGATCTTCGCGCCACCACCGATGGAGCAATGGCTGTTGATCTGGCACCAATCCCCGATGCGAACGTCGTGCCCGATGACCGTGTATTCCTGCACGCAGACGAAATCGCCCAGCTGGACATCCACCGAAATGCCCACACGGGGACCGATGATGCAGCCGCGGCCCAGCCGGGCATGCCGTGTCACATGGGCCTGCGGATGCACGACCGTGGCGAAGTCGACGTCGTGGACCGACCGCAGCACTTCGGTGTATTTGTGCCGCGCCATCGGATCGCCCAGTGCCGCCATGAAGACGTCGCCATGTTCCGGAACATAGGTCAGGGGATCACCCACGATCCCGATCGAGCGCTGCATGCCGTTCAGGGCCGACGTGCGCGAATCCAGAAAGCCCTTGGGTCGGAACAGCGGGTTGTCGTCTTCGATGTACGTCAATACTTCGCGGCCGAAGCCGCCGGCGCCCACGATGAGCAGGTTCCGATGCGGGGAGGACGTATCCGTGCAGGGTGCAGCCATGGTGGTGGATCAACTGATGGTGAGGCCGCCGTCCATCACCAGCGTCGTGCCGGTGATCCATCGGCTGGCCTGGGACAGCAGGAACACGGCGGCATTGGCCACGTCTTCCGGTTGGCCGAAACCGAGCGGGTAGTTGCCCCGCTCTTTTTCCATCGAACCCACGAGCGTGGCGGTGGCATCGAGCAATGGCGTTTCAACCAGGGCGGGCGAGAGGCAATTGGCCCGGATGCCCCGCTTGACGACTTCCATCGCGAGGCAGCGCATCATCGCAATCAGTGCGGCCTTGGTGCCCGAATAGGCGGCCACTCCCGGCACGCCGATGTGTGCGGCGATCGATGCGATGAACACCATCGATCCTCCCGGCGCGATCAGATTGCGCTTGAGAAGTGCCTGCGTCAGCAGCATCGGGGCGTCCACGTTGATGCTCTGGACTTCGCGCAGATGCTGTTCGGTGATCATCCGCACGGGAGACAGGCGGGAGATGCCTGCGCTGTGAACGATGCCGTTCAACGGCACGGAAGCGATCTGCTCCACCAACTCGGAGCGATCGGCAGACTGGGTCAGATCCGCTCGCACCACGAGGTGGCCGGCTGCCGGTGCCGCGGATTGCAGTGCCTGCAGCGTGCGAGCGAGCCGCTGCTCGTCGCGGCCCACACCGATGACCTGGGCTCCCATGCGTGCGCAGGCGAGGGCGGTGGCGTGGCCCAGGCCCGAAGTGGCCCCCGTGACGAGGATGCGCTGTCCCTGCAGGTGAAAAGGCGTGGGCGTTGCGTCCATCGGGTCAGGACTCCAGCATGGCCGGGAAGCGAGCCCCTGCAATGTCCAGGATGCATGTGCCCCAGGACAGGCCGATGCCGAAGCCGCTCAGCAGCAGCTTGTGCGTGCCGCTGGCCAGCGTTTCGTTCAGGCGCGCGGTCATGGTGACCGGCAGTGTCGCCCCACTGGTGTTGCCATAGTCGGCCAGCGTCGATGGGACTTTCTCAGGGGGGAGTGCCAGCTTCTTGCGGATGGTTTCGTTGATCATCCGGTTGGCCTGATGGAAGACGAAGTAGTCCACATCGTCCTTGGACACCCCTGCATATTGCAGCATGCGCTCCACGGCCGGAGGGATTTTCTGGGTGGAGAAGCTGAGCACGGCCGGTCCATCGAGGAGGAGGCGGTCTGGCCATTGCAGCTCCCCATCCTCGTCGCGCGTGGGGATGCTGTGATGAAAGGCATAGGGCTCTCGATGCCCACCCACCGGCTTGATGATGGCCTTGTAGCCACTGCCGTCGCTGTTGAGGTCGAAATACATGGGCGCGGCCGAAGGATCGAATTCCAGTGCGGTCGCCGTGCCGGCGTCGGAGAACAGCGGGTCCTTTTCGCTTGCGGAGCGGTCTCCCACCAGCAGCAGGCCCTTTTTCACCGTGCCGGACGCGATCATGCTGCCCAGCAGGTGCAACCCGAACGGGTAGCCAGAGCAGCCGAGATTCACGTCGAAAGCGATCGTGGACTGCGACAGCCCGAGCTTGTCCTGCAAGATGATGGCGGTGGAAGGAATGGGATAGTCGGGCGACTGCGTCACGACGATCAGCGCGTCCATTTCTTCGCGGGCCCACTGCAGTTCCTCCAGCAGCTTTTCGGTGGCGTCCTGCGCCAGGTCGGAAAAGCATTGCCACGACGCGCACAGGCGGCGCTGCTGGATGCCGATGTTGCGAACCAGCCTTTCCCGCTCCGAGCGGATTTTTGGAGGGCAATCCTCAAGGTTGGAAACCACGCGCTTGGGCACGCAGCTCGCCATGCCCGCAAAGCGCACGTTGTGCAGGGTGGACAGGCCCATGGTGTTTTACCCCAGCAGCTTGTAGAGGTCCGTGACCGTGGTGCAGTTCTTCAGGTCGTCGCCCACGATGGTTTTACCGTATTCCACGTCGAACATCACGATGACGCCCAGGGCGGCGAGGGAGTCCCACTCCGGCAGAGCACGCAGTTCGGTATCCGGGGTGACTTCCACTGGATCCTGGAAGTCAACAGCGGTCAGAAAGCTTTCGATGAATTGCTCGATGGAAGGCGAAGGCATGCGTACTCCAGAATAAAAATATCGCTGAGACCGAAGATTTCGGCCTCCACCGGCAGTGTATTAGCCCCGGATGCCTTCTTCTTCAGCCCTGCAGGAGTTTCAGCACCTGCTGGGGCAACTGGTTCGCCTGGGCCACCATCGCGGTTCCTGCCTGCTGCAGGATCTGCGTACGCGACAGGTTCGCCGTTTCCTTGGCAAAGTCGGCATCCACGATACGGCCACGGGCTGCCGCCATGTTCTCGCCCTGGATGTCGATATTGGCAATGGCGTTTTCGAAGCGGCTTTGCAGGGCCCCGAGGTCGGCGCGCGCCGAATTGACCTGATCGATCGCGCTGTCGATCTTCTTGAGGGCCACCCAGGCCTGGCTCTGCGTTCCGACATCGACGCTGTCGATGCCTTTCTGACCGGTGCCGGTGGCATTCGTCAGCGTGGGCGGGGTAAAGCCCGTGTTGGCCACGGTGAACCCGGTGGTGCCGCCGAACGTGATGGTCTCCGGCACGGGGGGAACGGCATTCGTCAGCTTCGAAGAGGCGAACTCGAGTCCGTAGCTGCCGTCATCGTTCTTGGTCAGGAAGGCGGTCACGCCCGTATCGGCCGTCTTGTTGTTGATCGCCGAGATCACCTGGCCGAGACGTTCCACGCCGGAGCCAGCGGCCTTGATGCTTCCCAGGTCGATGGCGGAACCCGAACCGACCTGGATCGTCAGTCCGCCCGCAGGAATCGCGCTGCCGAAGGCGGAGATCGACGTGTCCGACGCATCCACGGCGATCGCGGTGCTCGTGCTCGAGTACATGATGCTGGACAGGCCCGAAGCGCGGGTGTCTGCCAGGGCGCCGAGCGTGACGTTGTCGCCGGAGTTGGCGCCCACCTGGAACAGGGCGCCCGCGAAGCTGCCGTCCAAGATCTTCTGGCCGTTGAAGCTGGTCTGCTTGGAAACGCGGTCGATTTCGTCGGTGAGTTGCTTGACTTCGGATTGCAGCGCGGCCCGGTCGGCCTTGCTGTTCGTGGCGTTGCTGGCCTGAACGGCCAACTCGCGCATCCGCTGCAGCATGTCGCCGACCTTGCCCAGGGCGCCTTCTGCCGTCTGGGCCAGCGAGATGCCGTCGTTGGCGTTGCGGGAGGCCACGGCCAGGCCCTTGACCTGGGTGTTCATGCGCTCGGCGATGGCCAGGCCGGCCGCATCGTCCTTGGCACTGTTGACGCGCAGGCCGGAAGACAGCCTCTGCATGGTGGTCGTCAGCGAAGCTGCCGACATTCCCAGATTGCGCTGGGCGTTGAGTGAGGCGATGTTGGTGTTGATCGTCGAGGCCATTACGGAACTCCTTCGCAAAAGGGACAAGGCACAGCTGCCGTGGCCAAGGACACCACCATCAGCGGGCAACCCTAGCGTTGGGAGAATTCTCCTCAGGTGGGGTTTTCCTGGCGTGGGGAAAAAAGGGCGGAAAACCATCCATATCCACCCTTGTGGGAGCTGGCTGACTCGGGCGGTGCCGGGGAAAGCCGATTTTTTTGCATGGAGACGCTCAAGTTCTCCAGGGGCTGCCCGATAACCTAACCAACAGGTTCAAGCGAATTTGTTGACCGGCAAGCGATGGATGGGTTCACGTGACTGCCGCCCCGGTCTTGGCAGCTGGCCATGGGGGTCAGCGTTGTGATCGGCGGTCTAGCCGGAATTTAAGTTACCAAGGAGCATTTCAATGGCCTCTACCATCAACACCAATATTGCTTCGCTCAACGCACAGCGCAATCTGGGCATGTCTGCGAACTCTCTCACCACCTCGATGCAGCGCCTGTCTTCCGGCCTGCGCGTCAACAGCGCCAAGGACGATGCCGCCGGCCTGTCGATCGCCGAGCGCATGAACACCCAGATCAAGGGTCTGACCGTGGCAGCCCGCAACGCCAACGACGGCATCTCGCTGGCCCAGACGGCAGAAGGCGCCCTGGGCAAGGTCGGCGACATGCTGCAACGGATGCGTGAACTGTCGGTGCAGGCCAGCAATGCCACCAACAGCACCAAGGACCGCGCTGCACTGCAGTCCGAAGTCAAGCAGCTCACCGACGAAATCGACCGTGTGGCCAAGCAAACCAGCTTCAACGGCCAGAAGATCCTGGACGGCAGCTTTGCGGGCGCCCTGTTCCAGGTCGGTGCCAACTCCGGTGAAAACATCACCGTCGGCGCTCTGACCAATTCCTCGGCTTCCGGCCTGTCGAACATCGAATACTCCACGGGCAGCGTGACCGCCCTGAATGCTTCCGACACGACGGTCACGGGCTTCGGCACCAAGATCGCCGCCGGTGGCCTGACCATCCAGGTGGGCTCGGCATCCGCCATCGATCTGGGCGAAATCAAGGCCGCTGGCTCTGGTGTGGAACGCCTGGGCCAAGTGGTGTCCGCCATCAACAACAAGTCCGCCGACACCGGTGTGACCGCCTTCCTGACCAAGAAGGACGACGGCACGTACGACCTGGAATTTGCTTCGTCCAAGCTGACCAGCGCAACGCCTCCTGTGCCGGAAACCATCACCTTCGGCGGCACGACCGGCTTCTCCGTGGCGAACACGGGCTTCGCCGCCCCGACGCTGGCGGCCGCCACCGGTACCGACAAGAAGGGTATCGACACCGTGACCGTCGCGACGCAAAAGGACGCATGGGTTTCCCTGAAGAAGATCGACAGCGCGATCGACCAGGTGAACTCCGCACGTGCCGACCTCGGCGCTCTGCAAAGCCGCTTCGAAAACTCGGTGGGCAACATCGACATCCAGGCCGAAAATCTGTCGGCATCGCGTGGCCGGATCGTGGACGCCGACTTCGCCAAGGAAACGGCGAACCTGTCGCGCACGCAGATCCTGCAACAAGCGGGCACTGCGATGGTGGCCCAGGCCAACCAGCTGCCCCAGGGCGTGCTGTCCCTGCTGCGTTAATCGGTGGCTTATAAAGGGGATCGGAACGGTCCGAACCCTTTTAAGCGGCGACAGGGCCACTCCTGTCGCCGCTTTTCCTGCTTTTAGATCGAAGCGATTCTCGCCACAATCGTGTATTGATTGTTGATGGCGGCCCCGGCTGCCTGGGAGACCAAAATGGGTATTACCTCGATAGGCATTGGCAGCGGGCTCGACGTCGAAACCATCGTCACCAAGACGGTGGCGCTGGAAAAGCAGCCCCTCGTTCAGCTGCAGGCCAAAGCGGACACCATCCAGACCAAGATTTCCACGTTCTCCCAGGTGAAGTCGTTGCTCTCGACCTTGTCGGATGCCGCGGCCAAGCTGACCCGGGACAGCGCGTGGAACGGCATGGCGGTCAGTTCTTCCAACAGTGCGGCCGTCACGGCCACCGTGTCGGGGATTGCCAGCGCATCGTCGTTCGGCGTGAGTGTGCAGCAACTGGCCCGCGCGCAATCGAATGCGTCCACCGCCGTGGCCAAGGACTCCGTGATTGGCGCAGGCACCATGACCATCCAGCTGGGGACCTGGGACTCCACCGCGAATCCACCGACCTTCGGCGTGGGATCCACGAAGCCGATCAATGTCTCGGTCAGCGCGACCGACACGATCACGAACATCGCCGCCAAGATCAACGAAGGCGATGCCGGCGTCACGGCCACCGTGTTGCGCGATGCCTCCGGCGAGCGGCTCCTGCTGCGCTCCAAGACCACCGGGGAAGCGTCAGGGTTTCGCGTGCAGGTGGCGGAGGACCCGGCGGCGCCGGGCCTCTCCAAGCTCGCCTTTGATCCGCAGAACTCCCCAGGCGTGGGCCTGGCGGCCAATACCATCCAGTACGCACAGAACACGCAGGCCAAGATCAACGGCATCAGCGTGACGTCCAAGGACAACACGTTCACCGAAGCCATTCCCGGGCTGACCCTGACGGTGTCGCAAGTGACCACGACCGACGTGGAAATGGGAGTGAAGGCCGATACCGCGACGATGAAGAAGAACATCCAGGATTTCGTGGATGCGTACAACGCCGTCAATGACCTGCTGGGTTCCTCGACCAAGTACGACAGCGAGAGCAAGACCAAAGGCGTGCTGCAGGGCGACAGCACGGCGGTTGGGCTGCAGAACTCGCTGCGGGCGGCCATCGGTGCCGCTGCGGGCGGCACCGCTGCCCTGCAGACGCTGTCCGACATCGGCCTGGAAGTCCAGCGTGGCGGCAAGCTGACGGTGGACAACACCAAGCTGGACAACGCGCTGAAAACGCCCGACACGCTCAAGCAGCTGTTCGCTTCCGACCCAGCCTCGGGCGGTACGGGCACCGGCGCCGCGGTTCGCATGAAGTCGTTCACCTCCGGACTGCTGTCGCTCGACGGCCTCATGAATAACAAGGCCGATGCCCTGGACCTGGAAGTCAAGCGCAACACCTCCGACCAGGACAAGGTGAACAATCGCGCGGCCGTATTGGAAAAGCGCATGCGGGCACAGTACACGGCGCTGGATACCCAGATGGGCAATCTTTCGGCCCTCAACAGCTACATCACGCAGCAGGTCGCCCAGTGGAACAAGTAAGTCCGGCGTCCGGGCCACCCGCCCCCGCGCGGGCTGGCCTGAACCCTGGATAAATCACCGCTGCGCCACTCTGTCAGAACGCCAAAACACCTCGTAAATGTCCTTGAGTTCCTTCTTGATCTGCCGATATTGAATGTAAGTAGCATGAAGGAGTTCTCGATGTACACGCCAGTCAGTTCCCGCGCCGCCTCGGTCTATCGGCAGGTCGGTGTGCAATCCAGTGTGGATGGCGCCTCGCCCCATCAATTGATCCAGATGTTGTTCGATGGCCTGGTGCAATCGCTCAACGCCGCCCGTGGCTCCATGCAGCGCGGCGACGTGGAAGAAAAGGGCCGCCACCTGGGCAAGGCCGTGCGCATCATCGAAGAAGGCCTCAAGGGCGGCCTCAACCCTGTGCAGGGTGGTGAGCTGGCTGCGAATCTCCGTGCGCTGTATGACTACTGCGTGGGCCGGCTCACCATGGCCAACCTGCGCAACGACGTCACCCTGGTGGAAGAAGTGGTCAACCTGATCGTGCCGGTGGCGCAGGGTTGGGGCGAGATCGGTGCCGGCGGCCGTCCTTCGGCCTCCGGTGGGAGAAACTAAGAATGTCTGAAATGCTCATCGATTACTACAAAGCCATCGAAGACAGCAGTGCCAAGATGTTGGAGGCTGCCAAGCTCAAGGATTGGGACGGCGTGGTTCGCTATGAAGGCGCCTGCGCGGTGCTCATCGAGCAACTGCGATTCAAGGCCCAGGAGCACGATCTGTTGCCGGAGCACCGCCGGGAAAAGACGCGCATCATGCAGCGCATCCTGAGCAACGATGCCCAGATCCGCTGCCTGGCGGAACCCTGGCTGTCGCAGTTCGAGCATTTGCTGGAGCGCCAGCCGCAGATGATGCATTGAGGAGGGGTGGGGCCCGCCCTTCGCCGGGCTGTCTGCCCGGCCAGTGCCTCCCGGCGCCACCGCGCAGCGCAGCGCAACGAACGGCAAGCCGGCATGCCTGGCGCGCAGTGCGCCTTCAGCCGTGTTGTTTTCAGGATCGCCGCCGCCGAGAGGGTTTGATGTGGGCGGTTCAGGGAATCGAAAACCCATGCGGCGCCGCTGTATCAGCCGCAGCGGTGCAAGGTATTACCAGTCAAATGGCCTTCCAGTGCAATAAGCACTAGGGCATTAAGCTATAAAAATAATAGCAAATGATGGGTTGGATGTTGCGGGCTGGCGTCAAACCTGCATGTTCATGATGTCGGTGTAGGCCTGAACCATGCGGTTGCGCACGTGCAGCGTGGCCTGAAAGCCGATCTGGGCCTTCTGGATCGCCACCATGGTTTCTTCCAGGCTGACGGCCGGATTTTCCATCTGCACTTCCTTTTGCAGGTCGGCCGCCCGGTTCTGGGAGGCGCTGACCGACTGCAGTGCGCCCTTGAGCGCCGAGGAAAACCCCACTTCCTGCGAGTCCTGCGGTGCCGCGGCACGGCGCGCAAGGCCGGCGCCTGCAAGTGGCGTGGTGGGGCTTGATATGCGGAGGTCCATGGCTGTGTCCGAAGGAATGGCGGGATGGTGCAATCCTAGGGGGCCGGCGCCGCGCCATCCTGGGGAATAGATGGTGAAACGACGGCCTTATCTCGGCTACGTCGGCAAGGGGCTCGTCCAATAATCGCCCCACGCCAACCCTCTGCCGGGTCGGACCTTTTGGAAAGCACCATGTCCGCAGTTGCTGAAGTCCCTGTCATCAGTCCCGCCAACCCCTCGTGGATGCAGCGGTTTTCCGCGCTCGAACGGGGCCAGCGGATGCGCCTGGGCGCAGGCATGGTCTTGCTGATCGCTGCCGTGGTCGCCGCGGTGGTCTTCAGCCGCCAGCCGGACTACCGGGTGCTGTTCGCCAACCTGAGCGACAAGGATGGCGGTGCCATCGTGGCCCAGCTGTCCACGATGAACGTGCCCTACAAATATGCCGAGGGCGGCGGCGCCATCCTGATTCCGGCCGAGCGCGTGCACGACGTGCGCCTGCGCCTGGCCACCCAGGGCTTGCCCAAGGGCTCGGTGACGGGCTTTGAGCTGATGGAGACGAACCGGTTCGGCGTCACCCAGTTCCAGGAGCGGCTGAACTTCCAGCGCGGCCTGGAGGGCGAGCTGACCCGCTCGATCCAGGCGCTGTCTTCGGTGCAAAGCGCACGCGTGCATCTGGCACTGCCCAACCAGAACGGGTTCTTCCGCGAGCAGCAAAAGCCTTCCGCGTCGGTGCTGCTGAGCCTGTTCCCCGGCCGTTTCCTGGACCGCACGCAGCTGGCTGGGATCGTTCATCTGGTGGCCTCCAGCGTGCCGGAGCTGTCGCCCTCCGCCGTGAGCGTGCTGGACGATACCGGCAAGCTGCTGTCGCAGTCCCCCGACACGGCCGCCGGTTCGGGCGTGGACGCACAGCAACTGAGCTACGTGCAGCAGATCGAGCAGCAGTACACGCGCCGCATCCTGGACATCCTGGAGCCGGTGGTGGGCAAGAACAACGTCAAGGCGCAGGTGACGGCCGAGGTCGATTTCAGCCAGACCGAATCCACCTCCGAGCAGCACCGCCCCAACCAGACGCCCGACGCCAGCGCCGTGCGCAGCCAGCAGGTCGTGGAAAGCGCCGGCACCCAGGGCGCCCAGCCGCCCAGCGGCGTGCCCGGCGCCACCAGCAACCAGCCGCCCCAGCCTTCGACCGCGCCCATCAACGGCGCCAACCCCGCACCGACGGCCGCCGGTCAACAGGGCGCGCAGGGCACGGGCAGCAAGCGCGAATCCATCACCAACTACGAAGTGGACAAGACCGTCCGCGTGACGCGCGGCGGCAGCGGCGCCCTCAAGCGCGTGAGCGCGGCGGTGGTGGTGAATTACCAGGCCGTGGCGGAAGCCGCGGGCAAGGCGCCCACCAACAAGGCCTTGTCGCCCGAGCAACTGGAGCAGATGACGGCGCTGGTGCGCGAAACCATCGGCTTCAACAAGGAGCGTGGCGACTCGGTGAACCTCATGAACACGCCGTTCCTGGTCGATTCCACGCCCGTGGTGGACCTGCCGCTGTGGAAGCAGCCCGAGATGATCGAGCTGGCCAAGAGCCTGGGCTGGCCCGTGGGCATGTCCCTGTTCGCGGCCATGGTACTGCTCGGCTTGGTGCGCCCTGCCATCAAGGGCATGGGCAAGCCCCGGGCGATTCCGGTGGCCCAGGGCGGCCAGCTCGACGCCATCGAGGCGGAAGAGCCGCAGCGCCCGGCGCTGGCCGCGCCGTCCAAGCCCGAGGAGGTCGCCCAGACGCCCGAGCAGCTGCGCCTGGAAGAGGCCCGTGTGCTGGCCAAGGAGAACCCGATGGCCGTGGCGAATATCCTCAAGACGTGGGTCAACGGCGAGTCGTGACGCGGCGCCGTGCGATGATTTCCCACCGACGCATGAAACCACGAGCTTTCCATGGATGATCAAGGCCTGAACGATGCTGCGATTTTGCTGATGTCCCTCGGCGAAGAGGAAGCCGCCGAGGTCTTCAAGCATCTGTCGCCGAAGGAAGTGCAGAAACTGGGCGAGACCATCGCCCGCATGCGCTCGGTTTCGCGCGAGAAGGTCGATTCGGTCATCAACCGCTTCTCCGGCGACGCCGCGGCGCAGAGCCTGCTGGTGTCCGACACCAGCAACTACGTGCGCTCGGTGCTCAAGCGCGCGCTGGGCGACGACAAGGCCGCGTTGCTGATCGACCGGATTCTCCAGGGCGGCGACGTTTCCGGTATCGAAAGCCTGAAGTGGATGGACCCGCTGTCGGTGGCCGAACTGCTGCGCAACGAGCACCCGCAGATCGTCGCTGCCATTCTGGTGCACCTGGATTCCGAGCAGGCCGCAGCCGTGCTGATGCAGCTTACCGACCGCCAGCGCAGCGAGGTGCTGCTGCGCGTGGCCACGCTGGAGGGCATCCAGCCCACTGCGCTCAAGGACCTCAACGAGGTGCTGTTCAAGGTGCTGGCGGGGGGCGACAAGATCCGCAAGAGCTCGCTGGGCGGCGTCAAGGCGGCGGCCGAGATCATCAACCTGCTGGGCTCCAACATGGACAGCGTGGTGCTGGAGTCGATCCGGGGCTACGACCCCGACCTGGCCCAGAAGATCATGGACAAGATGTTCGTCTTCGACGACGTGGCCAAGCTCGACGACCGTGCGATCCAGACCGTGCTCAAGGAAGTGGCGTCCGAAACGCTCATCGTGGCGCTCAAGGGCGCCGTGCCCGAGCTGCGCGAGAAATTCCTGGCCAACATGTCGTCGCGCGCCGCCGAGGCCATGCGCGAAGACCTGGAGTCGCGTGGCCCGATGCGGCTGTCCGAAGTCGAGGCCCAGCAAAAGGAAATCCTCAAGACCGTTCGCCGCCTGTCGGATGAAGGCCAGATCGTGATCGGAGGCGGCGGTGATGACGCATTCGTATAACCCGCGCAGCTACACGCGGTTCATCCCCAGCGAAGAGGTCGGGGAGGTGACCCAGTGGCAGTTCGGCGCCGTGGACGGATCGGACCTGCTGCCCCCGGCGCCAGAGCCCGAACCGGAACCCCTTCCGGTCGTCTTTGACGAGGCCACGCACCTGAGCGCCCTGGAAGCAGCGCGGCAGGAGGGCTTCGAGCAGGGCCAAGCCCATGGCGAGGAAAAGGCCGGGCTGGAATGGCAGCAGCGCATGGACGACTACATCGCCGGCCAGGGACAGGAGGTCGCGCAGCGGATGGACCAGGTGGTGCAGGCGGCCCAGGCCAGCCTCGTCCACATGCAGCAGCATGTCGCGCAGGAAGTGCTGCAGCTGGCCTGCGACATTGCTCGCCAGGTGATCCGCCAGGAACTGTCGAGCCAGCCGCAGGCCTTGCTGCCCGTGGTGCGCGAAGCCCTGGGCATGCTGATCGCCGAAGGCCGCCCGGCCACGGTGCGCATGAATCCCGCCGACTGGGAGGTGCTTGAAAAACCGCTGGGCGAAGCCTATGCGGGGGCCAAGGTTCAGTGGCTGCCCGATGCGGCCGTGGCCGCAGGCGATTGCTTCGTGGAGTCGGCCGGGACGGTGATCGATGGCTCGCTGGGCCGGCGCTGGGAGCGTGCGATCGCCGCGCTGGGCCTGGCGTCCGCCTGGGATGCCGAAGGGGAGAAAGCCCATGGCTGACACCCTCCCTGAAACTTCGCTGTTGCCGGATGCACCCGCTGGGGCCGATGTCCAGAGCCCGGCGGACACGGCCTGGGGCCGTTTCATGGCGGATGCGCGGGCCCGCGTCGCGCAGGGCGCGCCCCTGGAAACCCGCGGCACGCTCACCCGATTGACGGGGCTGGTGCTGGAGGCCGTTGGCATCCGCGCGCCCGTGGGGTCGCAGTGCATGGTGCAGATGCCTGGCCACGAGCCGGTGCTGGCGGAGGTCGTCGGGTTCTCGGCCGACCGCGCTTTCCTGATGCCGGCGGGGGACATCCACGGGCTGTCCAGCGGGGCCAGCGTGGTGCCTGCGGCGGCATATGTGCCCCAGCCGAGGCTCGGCGAGGACGCCCGGCCATCGCCGGCCGCCGGCGTGCTGCGGCTGCCGATGGGTGACGGGCTGCTGGGGCGCGTGATCGATTCCCAGGGCATTCCGCTGGACCATGGCGGTGCCGTGGTCAACGTGAATTCCGAGCCCATGGACCGGCGCCAGATCAACGCCATGGACCGCGATCCCGTGCGCGAGACCCTGGACACAGGCGTGCGTGCCATCAACGCCCTGCTCACCGTGGGGCGCGGCCAGCGCCTGGGGCTGTTCGCCGGCTCGGGCGTGGGCAAGAGCGTGCTCCTGGGGATGATGGCGCGCTACACGCAGGCCGATGTGATCGTCGTCGGCCTGATTGGCGAACGTGGCCGCGAGGTCAAGGAATTCGTGGAAGACATCCTCGGAGAGGAAGACCGGGGTCGCGCCGTCGTGGTGGCGGCGCCAGCCGATGCGCCGCCGCTGCTGCGCATGCAGGGCGCCGCGTACGCCACGGCGATTGCGGAGCACTTTCGCGACAAGGGCAAGCACGTGCTGCTGCTGATGGATTCGCTCACCCGCTATGCCATGGCGCAGCGCGAGATCGCGCTGGCCATCGGCGAGCCGCCCGCCACCAAGGGTTACCCGCCCAGCTGCTTTGCCAAGCTGCCGGCGCTGGTGGAGCGCAGCGGCAACGGATTGCACGGGGTGGGCTCCATCACGGCCTTCTACACAGTGCTGTCCGAAGGCGATGACCAGCAGGACCCGATCGCCGATGCGGCGCGCGCCATCTTGGACGGGCACATCGTGCTGTCCCGCGCGCTGGCGGAAACGGGGCACTTTCCGGCCATCGACATCGAGCAGTCGGCCTCGCGCGTGATGCACAACGTGGTGTCGCGGGAGCATTTCGAACTGGCCCGGCGGTTCCGCGCGGTGTATTCGCGCTACCAGAAGAGCCGTGACCTGATCCAGGTGGGCGCCTACATGAGCGGCTCCGACCCGGCGCTGGACGAAGCCATCCGGCTGCAGCCCGCCATGGCGGACTTTTTGCAGCAGAACATGTTCGAAGCGGCGCCCATGGGCGAAAGCCTGGGCTTCATGGGCGCGGTGCTCAACCATTGATGGGCCAGGGGTGAACCGACCATGTCTTCGCTGAATGCTTTTCTGGTGGCCGTCGAAATGGCCGAGCGCAAGCGCGACGAGGCGCGGCAGGTGCTGCAGGACGCGCAGCGCGCGCGCCAGGCATCGCAGGCCCAACTGCAGCAACTGGAAGGCTACGCGCTGGAAACCCAGGGACGCTGGGGCGCGCAGGCCGACACCACCGTCAAGCCCGAAGTCATGTACCACCACTACCAGTTCATGGACCGGCTCGCCCATGCGGTCGGCCTGCAGACCGGGGTGGTGGGCGACCAGGCCGGGCGCGTGGAACATGCCACCCGTGCCGTGCTGGCGGCCGAGTTGCGGCTGTCGGCATTGAGGAAAGTGGTCGAGAAACGGCGCCGCGAGATGGACAAGCTTCAGGCGCGTCGCGATCAGAAGCAAACCGATGAGCGCGCTGCGCTGCAATTCGGCAAGGAAAACGCAACCCAGGGCCAGCAGGGGCCGAAGGAGTGGTGAACATGGAACCGACACGCATCAACAGCTCGCACACGACCCACGAGACGCGCGGCGCGCGTGCCGCCGGCAAGGCCAGCTCAGCGCAGGATGCTACGCAGCAGGCCGCGGGGCAGGGTGGCTTCTCCCTGCTGCTGGCCGCTATGGATACCACTGCATTCGGGGATGGCACCGCAGGGGCCCTGCCGGCCGATCCAAGCGCGGCCCAGGCCAGCTGGCTGCAGGCCGGCGAAGCCGGTGCACTGCCGTTGGACCCTGCCGCACTGGCGGCGCTGCAGGGGGGGCAATTTCCTACCCAGCTGCCCCAAGGCCAGGGGCAGATCCTGGCACAGGCTGGTGCGCAGCAGGGCATGCTGGGCCAACCGCTGGGCCGGGTGTTGGGCGACAACGCTGGAACGGGCGCCTGGGCCAATGGATTCAACGGCCTGATGGACTCGGGCAGCCTGGTCGGACAGACGGCCTGGATGGACCGTGCAACGGATCTGTCCGATACGGCTGCACCGGTGGTCCCTGGCAGCACGCCTCATAAGGGCCTGCAGGCGCGCCTTTCGGCGGCTGCGGGTTCCTCCGCTGCCGGTTTGGGCGTGGACCCATCCGCGGCAGGAACGGGTGCTGCCGGCCTGCGCAATGCGCTGGGCAAGGAAGACAGGAAGCCGGCTTCGGCAGAGATGCCTGGCGCATTGACCGCAGCGGTCGCTGCCTTGGCGCCGGACCGACGCGATGGAGCGGGCGCCGCCGGGGGGCCAGCATTGGCGCGGGCACCGCAGGATGCCCTGGGTGCGGCTGTGCCGGTCGCTGGCGCGCTGGCCGAAGCGGTGGCGTTGCGCTCTTCGGAGCGTGGCATGGAGTCCGGGGCCTCCGATGGGCAATCGTCACGGGGTGGCGCTTCCGGAGCGGAGTCCGGAATGGGCTTTTCCCTGAGCGACGCGCCGGTGGCCAACGATGGCTCAGGTGTGCTGGCCGACCCATCCCAGGTGGGGGTGGAGGACCAGATCGCCGAACAGGTCGCCTACTGGGTGCACCAGAAAACACAGAACGCCGAACTCACCATCGATCGTGAAGGCCAGCCCGTGGAGGTCATGGTGTCGCTGTCGGGCAATGAAGCGCATGTCACGTTCCGCAGTGACCAAGCCAACACCCGCGAATGGCTGGACTCCAGCGCGGCGCAACTGCGGGATCTGTTGCGCAGCGAGGGGCTGGAGTTGTCCGGTGTCACCGTGGGGCAGTCGGGTAGCGACGGTGCAGGGGCTTCGGGCAGCGACGGCCGCCGCCCCGCTTCGGACCGCGACGGACCGGCACGGCACGCCCAGGTGCAGGCCGCCGCCGGCGTGGGCTCGGGAGCGGGCTTGGCCGTGAAGAGCCCTTCGGGTTCCGCCCGCGCGCTGGACGTCTTTGCCTGAACGCGAGCCGGCCCAGGCGCACCGGGCCGAAGAATGGCCGCAGGCGGCATGTCCGGGTGGGCCGGCATCCCGCATCGGTTCTGGACGAAGCGCCGCCCTAGGAGGCTGAAAGCCATGGTTTTGGGCTTTTATTCTGGCTATTATCGAAAGCCGGGACGCCCAATAATGGGGACATCGAATGAGGTGTGCCGCCTGTGCGGCCCTCGCTGTGCCGCCCTGTCCTGAATTTGTTGCGCAAGGAATCCCAACGTGTCTGCCAATCCTGCCGCCGCAGCGCCACCCAAGGCCAAGAGCAAGAAGATGCTCATCATCGGTGTGGTCGTTGCCCTGCTGGTCATCGCTGGTGCAGGCGCGGCCTGGTTCATCATGAGCAGCCGCAGCCATGCCGAAGACGAGGAGGGCGCAGAGGCCCGCCCCCATGCCCCGGCAGCGCCCAAGGTGGCTCCCACCTTCCTGCCCATCGACAACATGGTCGTGAACCTGGCCGATACTGGTGGAGAGCGATTCGCCCAGATCGGTCTCACCTTGGAACTGGCCGATGCGAAAACGGCAGAGCAGGTCAAGCTCTACCTGCCGAGCATCCGCAGCGCCATCCTGATGCTGGTGTCCCAACGCACCTCCGAGGAGCTGCTGGGCCGCGAAGGCAAGGAAAAACTGGCGACCGATATCCGGCGCGAAGTCTCCAAGCCCTTGGGATACACGGTGCCCAAGCCCCGCAAGCGCCCCGCCAGCCAGGAGGTGGAGGACGAAGAAGAGGCACCGCGTGCCAAGCCTGCCGCCGATACGAATCCTGTGCGGCAAGTCCTTTTCTCCAGTTTCATCATCCAGTGACGGCGACAGGAGACTGCCATGAGTGATTCATTTCTGTCGCAGGAAGAGGTCGATGCCCTTTTGGAGGGTGTCACGGGTGAGAGCCAGAAGTCGGTCGAGGAAGTGGCCGAGACCGGAGCGGTCCGCAATTACGACATCTCCAGCCAGGAGCGCATCGTGCGCGGCCGGATGCCGACGATGGAAATCGTCAACGAGCGGTTCGCGCGCAACTTCCGCATCGGCCTGTTCAATTTCATCCGGCGCAGCCCGGAAATCTCGGTGGGCACGGTGTCGGTGCAGCGTTACAGCGCTTTCCTGCGCGAGCTGGCGGTGCCGACCAACTTCAACATCGTCGCCATTCGTCCGCTGCGCGGCAGCGGGCTGATCGTGTGCGAGCCGTCCCTGGTGTTCGGCATCATCGACACGCTGTATGGCGGCGTGGGCAAGTTCCAGACCCGCATCGAAGGGCGGGATTTTTCCCCGACCGAGCAGCGGGTCATCAACCGCCTGGTCGATGTGATCTGCGCCGAGTACAAAAAGGCATGGCACGGCATCTATCCGCTCGAACTGGAGTACCAGCGGTCGGAAATGCAGCCACAGTTCGCCAACATCGCGACCCCCAGCGAAATCGTGGTCTCCACGGCGTTCCAGCTGGAGATCGGGGACCTGTCCGGCGCAATTCATATCTGCATGCCCTATGCGACGCTGGAGCCTATCCGCGACGTGCTGTATTCGTCCACGCAGGGCGACTCCATCGAAGTGGACCGCCGGTGGGTGCGTGTGCTCACGCGGGAAATCCAGGCCGCGGAGGTGACGCTGGTGGCTGAACTGGCCAAGGCCGATGCCACGGTGGAGCAGTTGCTGGCCATGAAGCCCGGCGATTTCATCGAACTCGACCGCGAACCCCGCATCCGTGCCTCCATCGGAGGCGTGCCCATTTTTGAGTGCCAGTACGGCACGCACAACGCGAAATACGCCATTCGAATCGAGGAATGCCTGCGCAATTCCGATCTGAGCTGGCTGGGAGAAAAGAATGTCAACTGAAGGCGACAACGACAACAAGGACGCCAGCGCGGACGATCCGTTTGCCGGCTGGGCCGAGGCGCTGGAGGAGCAAAAGCGCACGGACGAGCCTGCTGCGGACCAGGGCGGCCCCCTGGCTGGCGACCCGGTGCGGCCGTTCTCGGCCAACTCGGACTCTCCGGTCAACGACATCAACATGGTGCTGGACATTCCGGTGCAGCTGTCGGTGGAGCTGGGCCGGACCAAGGTGCCGATCAAGTACATCCTCCAGCTGGCGCAAGGCTCGGTGGTCGAACTGGACGCGTTGGCCGGCGAGCCCATGGACGTGCTGGTCAATGGCTATCTCATCGCCCAGGGCGAGGTGGTGGTGGTGAACGACAAGTTCGGTATCCGCCTGACCGATGTGGTCACGCCGTCGGAACGCCTGCGAAGGGTCAGCCGTGGATAGCGCGGGCGGCAACATGACGCAGACGCTGGTCATCGTCGTGCTCTTCGTGGCGGCCATTGCCACGCTGCCCTGGTGGATCCGGCGCATGCAGCAACGCCAGGGTGGCGGGCCGGGAGTGGCGGCGAGCGCCGCGTCCAAGGTGGTCTCCACCGTGGGTATCGGGCCGCAGCAGCGCGTGATCACGGTGGAAGTGGGGCCGGAGCACCAGCGGACCTGGCTGGTCCTGGGGGTCACGGCGCAGCAGATCCGGTGCCTGCATGTGATCGACCCTTCCGTGTCTGCCGGAGCGCCCCGGGGCGCGATTCCTGCGCCGTCCTTTGCCGATGAGGTGGCCGCAGCCAGGTTGCGGGGGCAAGAGGCGCCCCATGGCTGATCGCCGGCGCGCCTGGAGCGGGTGGGCGTTGGCGGTTGCCGCCACGGTTTTCGCTCCGGCGGCACTTGCACAAGCGGCACCGGGTTCGTTGCCCGTGCTGGTCGGCTCGGGCAACGCGGGCGCGAGCTTTTCGGTGCCCATTCAGACGCTGCTGTTCTTCACGGCCCTGTCATTTTTGCCGGCAGTGCTGCTCATGATGACGGGCTTCACCCGTATCGTGATCGTGCTGTCACTGCTGCGCCAGGCCATCGGCACCCAATCGGCACCGCCGAACCAGGTGATCGTGGGCCTGTCGCTGTTTCTCACGTTCTTCGTGATGGGACCCACCTTTGATCGCGTGTACCAGGACGCCTACGTGCCCTATACATCGAACACCATCACGTTCGAGCAGGCGCTGGAGAAGGCGGAGGCCCCCATGCGCGGCTTCATGCTCAAGCAGACGCGCCAGTCCGACTTCGCACTGTTCGCCCGCCTGGCCAAGCTCGATGCAGGGGCGACTGCGGAAACCGCGCCCCTTCGCGTACTGGTGCCGGCATTCGTGACCAGCGAGCTCAAATCGGCGTTCCAGATCGGGTTCATGATCTTCATACCGTTCCTGGTCATCGACATGGTGGTTTCCAGCATCCTGATGTCCCTGGGCATGATGATGCTGTCGCCCGTGCTGGTCGCATTGCCGTTCAAGCTCATGCTGTTCGTGCTGGCGGACGGCTGGAATCTGCTGATCGGTTCCCTGGCCGCCAGTTTCGCCACCTGAGGAGCCCGCATGACCTCGCAAATGGTTTTGACGATGGGGCGAGACGCCCTGACCTTGCTGCTGATGATTTCGATGCCGGTGCTGGGCGTGGTCATGGTGGTGGGGCTGCTCGTCAGCATCTTTCAGGCGGTGACGCAGATCAATGAGGCCACGCTCGCCTTCGTGCCCAAGCTGATTGCTGCCATGGTGGTGTTCGCCATCGCCGGCCCCTGGATGATCACTTCGCTCGTGGACTTCATCCGCAGAACCATCGAATCCATTCCGTCGGTCGTGTCGTGATCACGTTTTCAGAGGCCCAACTGGTGGCTTGGCTGTCGCCGATCCTGTGGCCTTTCCTGCGCATCCTGGCCATGTTCATGGTGGCGCCAGTATTCTCCATGCGCGTGATTCCGATGCGGGCCAAGATCGGGCTGGCCTTCCTCATTTCGGTTTGCGCGCAGGCCGCTCTACCGGATCAGCCCATCATCAACATCAACGGGCGCGAGGCATTGGGTGCCGTGGCCCAGCAACTGGCCGTGGGGGCCGCCATTGGCTTTGCGGTGCGCCTCGTATTTACGGCGGTGGAACTGGCGGGCGAGGTGATCGGACTGCAGATGGGTCTCAACTTCGCATCGTTCTTCGATCCCTCCAGCAACACGCAGGTAAGTGCCGTGGCCCGGTTTTTCGGGCACATGGCCATGCTGCTCTTCGTTGTCATCAATGGCCACCTGATGGTGCTGATGGCGGTGGTCAAGAGCTTCGACAGCTTTCCTGTGAATGGCCATTTCATGCAGGCCCTGGGCCAGTTGCGATTGCATGATCTGGGTGCTTCGCTCTTTTCCAGCGCCCTGTGGATCGCCTTGCCCATGATTGCCCTGTTGCTGTTCGTGAACATGGCCATGGGCATCATCTCGCGCGTGGCGCCGCAGATGAACATCTATGCGGTGGGCTTTCCCGTGACGCTGACCGTGGGCCTTCTGGGCATCGCGGCGACCCTGCCCATGCTCGAGCAGCCCGTCATGGCGTTGATGCAGCAATCCATCGATCTTTTCGCTTCACAGCGGTAGGCGGACTGGCCTTCAGACCAGCTGGTTTCGAATGGCGTACACCGTCAGTTCCGCGTTGTTGGTGAGCTTGAGTTTTTCCAACACGCGAGACCGGTAGACACTGACCGTTTTCGGGCTCAGCATCAGTTCTTCCGCGATGTCCGACAGGCGCCTTCCGGACGCTATCTTGACCAGGGTCTGCAATTCCCTCTCCGACAACGCTTCGTGGGGCAACTCGGGACTCGGCTGCGCCAGGCTGTCCGCCAGCATCTGCGCCACTTCCGGGGTGAGGTACTTGCGGCCTTTCATCACGGTGCGCACGGCTTCGATCAACTCCACGGGATCGCCCGCTTTGTTGGCATAGCCCTGTGCGCCCGCTCGCAAGCACCGCAGCGCATACTGGTCCTCGGGATACATCGATACAACCAGTACCTTGACGGCGGAGTCCGTCTCGCGCAGGCTGGCGAGCACCTCCAGGCCACTGCGGCCGGGCATGTTCAGATCAAGCAGCAGCACGTCGCAGGGCGCGGTGCGCAATACCTCCCTCAGTTCGGAGTAGCCGCCGGCCTCGCCGGTCACCTGAATGTCCGGTGCTTCCGAGAGCGTGTCACGGATGCCCCGCCGCAGGACCGCATGGTCATCACACAGTACGACCTGGATCATGGTGCCTCCTCTGAAATATTTTGGGGTGTCAGCGGCACCGACAGGATGACGGCGGTTCCACGGCCGGGATGGCTGCTGATGTCGAGCCATCCTCCCACGGTGCGCGCTCGCTCTTGAAGGCCCTTGAGACCGAATGATTTGGGCTTCTCCCGCATGGCGGGCTCCATGCCTCGGCCGTCGTCGGTGACTTCTAGTGTCAGCACGCCCTCACTGTCCGACAGGTCGACAGAGACATGCCGTGCTTCGGCATATTTGAAGACATTGGTCAGGGCTTCCTGTGCCGCGCGGTAAGCCACCAGCTGAATGGCTGCGTCCACGTGGATTGTGTCCTTGTTGGTAAGAACCCGGGTGGGAATACCAGTGCGCCGCTCGAAACTTTCCGCCAGCCATTGCACTGCAGCCACCAAGCCCTGGTCCAGGATGGGGGGGCGCAGGTTCATCATGATGCGCTGACTTGCCTCAATGGCGTGCTGCAGCATCTCGGTGGCGGCCGCCGCGTGGGCCTGGGTCCCGTCGTCCTTGGCATGCCGGCTGATCCAGCCCACATCGAAGCGAACGGCACTCAGTGCACCACCAATGTCATCGTGGATCTCGCGGGCAATGGCGGCCCGTTCTTTTTTCGATCGAGCTTTGCAGATGCTCGGTGAGTTCTGCCAGCCGCCGTTCGGACGCAGCCAGATCCGCCGTGGCTTTCTCCCTCGCGCGCCGAGCCTCGTGCACTTCGATGGCGCGGTCAATGACATGCGGCAACCTCGCCATGTCGTCTTTGAGAAGGTAGTCCGCAATGCCCAGCCGCATTGCATCCACGGCCGCTGCCTCGCCGATGGCGCCAGACAGCAAAACGAAGGGCGGGTGGGGCTCCCGCTGTGCCACCACACTCCAAGCGTCCAGCGCAGTGAAGCCAGGCAGGCGGTAGTCCGCAAGGATCAGATTGAAAGGCTCTGCATCGAGTTGCGCTATGAACGATGGCAGTGTGTCCACGTGGTGGATTTCATACACCACGTTGGCGCGGCGCAACGTAATGCAAGCCAACTCATGATCCGCTACAGAATCTTCTAAATGCAGGATGCGCAAGGGTTGATCCGTTACTCCTGATGGCATGGGGAACGCTATCATAGGATACATATTGGAACAAACAAGGGTGTTTGTCCCGTGCGGCGGTGATCGAGGAAAGTCGAGAGAATGGTTTGCATGGGACGTCTTTGCCAGTGGATTGCGCCACCAGCGTCTTGCCGAATTGGAATTTGTTTGCCCTGCAGCCGCTTGCAGTTCTGGAGAAACGATGCAATCTACGCTAACTAGCCCTGGCGGCCCAGGGGTTCAAGTGCCAGTCATGGTTGCTGCAGAATTGCAAGACTCCTTGTTGGTCGTCATGCATGATCTGCACCGCCTGGAGGGCTTGCTCAGCCATGCGACCGACAACCTGCTGGCACGCTTCGGCGAAGCCAACGGTGCGTTGACCGACGATGTGGTTGGCGATTCGGCGGAACTCGCCGCGCTGCGGACGGCATTGCGCAGTGCCGTCACTGAGCTGCAATTTCAGGACATGGCCTCCCAGCTGATTTGGCACACCACAAAGGTGCTCCAAGGATGCGCTTTCCGTCTGGCCTCCGAAGCCATGGGCACCGAAGAGGGCGAAGAAGCCGCGCCCTTCGCTGAAATGGCCCCCGACCGTCCCAATCCTGTCACGCAGAGCGAAATGGATGCAGGATCAATCGACCTGTTCTGAGCACGCGCCCGTAATTGGTTACCTTATATATTCAAGTGAGTGGAGCCCTACATGCAATCGATTCTTGCCGTTGATGATTCACCGTCCATGCGAAAGATGGTGTCCTTCACCCTGACCGGGGCGGGGTACCACGTGGTGGAAGCGGTCGACGGGCAAGACGCGCTCGAAAAGGCCGAAACCCACGATATCCATCTGGTGCTGGCCGACCAGAATATGCCGAGGCTCGATGGAATCGGCTTGACCCGCAAGCTGCGTGAGCACCCCCGGTTCAAGACCATACCCATTCTGATCCTCACTACCGAGTCAAGCGATCAGATGAAGCAGGCGGGACGTTCCGCTGGCGCCACAGGCTGGTTGGTCAAACCTTTCGATCCGAACCGTTTGATCGAAGTGATTCAAAAAGTCATTCGCTAACGCCATCGCGTGCAGATAACCTAAGTACTGGAGCCCCTAATGGCGGATACCTATCAAGAAGGCGCGGGCGGTGGCGCGGACTTCGATCTCAGTCAGTTCTATCAGATCTTCTTCGAAGAGGCGGGCGAGAACCTGGACCAGATGGAGCACATGCTCCTGGACCTGGATCTGAGTGCGGCCAATGACGAAGAGTTGAACGGTATTTTCCGTTGCGCGCATTCCATCAAGGGAGGGGCTGCAACCTTCGGATTCTCCGATGTTGCAGAGCTGACCCACCAAATGGAATCGCTGCTGGATCGCTTGCGGCGCCATGAATTGCAGCCTATTCCCCAAATGGTGGATGTGCTGCTGGAGTCTGCCGATGCGTCCCGCAGTCTGCTGGCCAGGCACCAGGCGGGAGGACAAGGCGAAGCCGTATCCACTGCAGAACTGGTTCGCCGAATCAGTGAATTGGCTGCCGGCAATGTTCCTGCCGAACCTGTGGCGGCCGTGGCGCCTCCCCCCCCGCCGCCAGCGCCGGCTCCTGTGCCTGCGCCAGCTCCGGTCACGCCTGCCCCATCCATTCCCGCTGCGGCAGCAGCACCGGGCAGCGCGCGCTCTCTCGAGATCCGTATCGGTCCGCTGGAGCGTTTGGAACAGGCTGACGCGATCAAGGAATTGTTCCGCGATATTCCCGGCCTCGGTTCCATTCGTGACGTTCCTTCTGAAGAGCAGGGTGTCCGGCTGTTCGCGGTCGAGACGACTTCCACCAACGACGACCTGCTGGATCTGTTTGCCTTCCATGTGTCGAAAGACCAGGTCAGGATCGGTGCAGAAGACGGTTCGGCCAGTGTGGAAGCTGATCCGGAAGCAGCCCTGCTGCAAGCGGGCGAGGTGTCCACGGAAGCACCCTATGGATTCTTCAATGGGTCCCCTGGTATGCCGAGCGATCGGACGGAGGTGGCCGTTGCAAATGTGTCGGATGCCCCGTCTGCCAAGCAGCCTGCAGCCGCAGCCCGCGCCGCGGAGCCCAAGGCGGTCAGCCAAGCGCAGATGGAGTCCACCACCATTCGTGTGGCAGTGAACAAGGTTGACCAGTTGATCAATCTGGTCGGCGAATTGGTGATCACCCAGGCCATGTTGGCGCAGAACAGCCGCGGCCTTGATGCGGGGGCCTATCAACAGTTGCTGGCGGGGTTGGCCGATCTGGATCGCAACACACGGGATTTGCAAGAGTCCGTGATGTCGATCCGCATGATTCCCATGTCGATCGTGTTCAGCCGCTTTCCTCGGATGCTCAGGGACTTGGCCAACAAGCTGGGCAAGAAAGTCGAGATGGTCACCTTGGGTGAAGCCACCGAACTGGACAAGAGCCTGGTCGAAAAAATCACCGACCCATTGACGCATTTGGTTCGGAACAGCTGTGACCATGGCATTGAAATGCCTGCTGACCGGCTTGCTGCAGGGAAGTCCGAGCATGGAACGATCACGTTGTCCGCCTCGCATCAAGGCGGCTCCATCGTGATTGAAGTGCGCGATGATGGTCGAGGTCTTTCTCGCGAGAAAATCATGCGAAAAGCCAGAGAGCGGGGGCTGGATGTCTCTGACCAGATGACCGATGCGGATGTGTGGGGACTGATTTTCGCGCCAGGCTTCTCCACTGCTGATGAAGTGACCGACGTCTCGGGGCGCGGGGTCGGTATGGATGTGGTAAAGCGGAATATCGCTGCACTCAACGGGTCGGTGGAAATCGATTCTGCCGAAGGGTATGGCATGCGCGTGTCCGTGCGGTTACCGCTGACGCTGGCGATCATGGATGGCATGTCCGTAGGGGTGGGTGAAGAGGTCTACATCCTTCCGCTGTCTTCTGTCGTGGAGTCGTTCCAGGTCAATCCCGACGATGTCAATACAGTTGCGCAAGGATCTCAGTTGGTCAAGGTGCGGGATGAATACATGCCCGTCATTGCCCTGGAGAAAACATTTCAAGTCCCCCGCCTGGACCAAAGCAAATCCAGCAACATCATGGTGGTTGTCGAGGCAGATGGCAGCCGGGTTGCATTGTTGGTGGATGAGTTGCTCGGTCAACACCAAGTCGTTGTGAAGAACCTGGAAACCAACTATCGCAAAGTGCCCAATGTTTCCGGCGCCACCATTCTCGGGGACGGAACTGTGGCACTCATCCTGGACACAGGTGCTTTGGTGCGGCGCGCTCGCCACTGAGCCCGCGACCCGTTGATATAAGGAGAGCCCTATGGCTGGAGTGATGGAAAAAACCAATGAAGCGGCTGTCTCTGGCGCCCGGGAGTATTTGACTTTCCGGCTGGATCAAGAGGAGTATGGGATCGACATCCTGAAGGTGCAGGAGATCCGCGGCTATGAGCCGCCGACACGCATTGCCAATGCGCCAGACTTCATCAAGGGCGTGACGAATCTGCGCGGCACCATCGTTCCCATCGTTGACATGCGGCTGAAGTTCAGCTGTTCCAAAGCGGAATACAACAGTTTCACGGTGGTCATCATCCTGAATCTGCGTAACCGGGTTGTCGGGATCGTGGTGGACTCGGTGAGTGACGTCATGGAACTGAATTCCGATCAGATACGCGTTGCTCCGGAGGTGGAAAGCACCATCGACACCAACTGCATCGTCGGCCTGGGCTCGGTGGGTGAGCGCATGCTCATCCTGTTGGACATCGAGAAACTCATGGCTAGCATGGACATGGGTTTGGTCTCCGCCAACGAGTGAGACCGACATCTCGCCGCCACGCAACGGTTTAGGAATCGACGTGGCTGCATCTGTAACCACTGGCCTGTGGACCACCGACCTCTCGAAGTGAAAAGCAACATGCGCCAGACCTCCAGTCATCCCCCTTCTGCGCGAGGCGTGGCGGAATCACCAGCGGTTTCGCCTACATCGGGGCCTTTGGCCCAAGGGAGAGAATTCGTCTGGACCAACGCAGATTTTTCACGTGTCCAAGCGCTCATTTATCAGCGAGCTGGCATCAGCTTGCACGATGGCAAACATGCAATGGTCTACAGCCGCTTGTCGCGGCGGTTGCGCGATACCGGGCATACAAGCTTTCACGAATATCTGAGCTGGCTGGAAACCCATGATGGCCCAGAGTGGCAGGAGTTCGTGAATGCGCTCACGACCAATCTGACTGCGTTCTTCCGGGAGCAGCACCACTTTGAGATTCTGGCCAATCTCCTGCGCACACGGCCTGCTGGCCCGTGGAGTGTGTGGTGCAACGCTGCATCCACCGGGGAAGAACCATATTCCATCGTGATGACAGCCATGGAGTCGTTGAGCAGTAACGGCTCGTTCAAATTAACGGCCAGCGATATCGATTCCCGGGTGTTGGCTACGGCAGCCGAGGGGGTGTACCGCCTGGACAGCGTGAAAGGGTTGAGTCCTGAACGCCTTCAACGATTCTTCTTGCGGGGCAAGGCCTCAAATGCCGGGTTTGCACGTGCAAAACCTGAGTTGCGCCGAAGCATCGATTTCCTGAGCGTGAATCTCATCCGCGACGACTGGCCTTTTCGGGAGCCGTTCGATGTCGTTTTTTGCCGTAATGTCATGATCTATTTCGATGCGCCCACTCAGCGCAAGGTTCTGGAGCGCATCCATCGCGTATTGAAACCGGGCGGCATGCTGTTTGTCGGGCATGCTGAAAACTTCAGCGAGTCCCGTGACCTTTTCACTTTGCGCGGCAAGACCGTGTATGAGCGCCGTTGACCGATAGTCTTCCGCAAGAGTCCACATGACCAATACCCGCCCTGGCTTTCCCCCTCCGTCTGGCGCACCTCCGTCCGCCTATGGTGGAACAGTAGAGCGGCGTCGTGCGCCGCGAATTGCGCCGCTCAGTGCCGATATTTACACTGGCGCTCCGGCCGCCGCCGCGAGGCAATCAACGTTGCCAGAGCTGAAGGCGCAGGCCCGTCGTCCGGGAGAGGCCTCATTTTTCTTTTTTGATCATCATTTTCAGCACAATGCGGTCAAAGTGCTCCCGGGGGAGTATTTCGTCTCGGATGAAAATCTGGTGATCATGACCGTGCTCGGCTCATGCATTGCAGCTTGCCTGTGGGACAGCCGCAGCCGCGTCGGCGGTATGAATCACTTCATGTTGCCCGATGGCGATTCGTCCGATGTATCCGGCCGCTATGGCTCGTATGCCATGGAGTTGCTGATCAACGAAATGCTGAAACTTGGAGCTCGCCGGGAAAGCATGCAGGCCAAGATATTTGGTGGGGCGCAGGTGATGCATAACTTCACCACGATGAATGTGGGGGAGCGCAACACCAACTTTGTGCTCAACTATCTCCAGACAGAGCGAATCCCGATTGTTTCGGAAGATGTGCTCGATATCTATCCACGCAAGGTCGTTTTCTTTCCGGTGACAGGAAAAGCGATGGTGAAGCGGCTCGCCCATGCGCATCCAGAGACACTGGTGGAGCAGGAAGTTCGCGGCAACGCTGCGACGGTTGCCAAAGCGACTGCAGGTGGATCAGTGGACCTCTTTTGAGAAATGAACAAGGACATGAGGGAATGAGCAGGAAGATCCGGGTGATCGTTGTGGATGATTCGGCGTTGGTGCGCAGTCTTTTGGCCGAAATCATCAATCGCCAGCGGGACATGGAGTGCATTGGAACCGCCAACGATCCTCTGATTGCGCGCGAAATGATTCGCGAAATGAACCCCGATGTCATTACCCTGGACGTCGAGATGCCGCGCATGGACGGGATTGATTTTCTGGGGCGCCTGATGCGACTTCGGCCCATGCCCGTGGTGATGATTTCCACGCTCACGGAGCGAGGGGCTGAAGTCACTATGAAGGCGCTCGAACTGGGAGCGGTTGACTTCGTTGCCAAACCCCGGGTCGGCCTTTCCAGTGGTCTGAATGAATTGGCGACCCAGATCGTTGAGAAGATTCGGGTGGCCGCTGTCGCGCAGGTCCGAAGAGCTCCGGTGCAGAGCCCAACCCGTCCGCACTCTCCAGCAACTGGTTCTGTAGAGGGGGCACATGCTCCGACGCATACGACCACATTGCTGGGCCGCTTGTCGACGGAAAAGCTGATTTGCATCGGTGCATCCACTGGTGGAACAGAGGCTATTCGCGAAGTGCTGATGCAGATGCCTGCAGACTCGCCCGCGATCGTGATCACACAGCACATGCCTCCAGGTTTCACCACAAGCTTCGCAGCCAGACTCAACGGCTTGTGCCAGATCACAGTAAAAGAAGCAACCAATGGAGAACGTATCTTGCCCGGTCATGCCTACATAGCGCCGGGAGGAAAGCAGTTTCATATCGCCCGCAGCGGAGCCAACTATGTGGCCGTGGTGGACGATGGTCCTCCCGTCAATCGGCACAAGCCTTCGGTGGAGGTTCTGTTCAAGTCGGCTGCCGGGGTCGCGGGGCGCAATGTTTTCGGCATCATGCTGACCGGCATGGGAAATGATGGCGCCGCCGCGATGCGCGAGATGAAGGATGCTGGCAGTTACAACTATGTGCAGGACGAGGCAAGTTGCATCGTTTTCGGTATGCCAAGGGAAGCCATTGCACATGGCGCTGCAGATGAGGTTTTGCCTTTGACGCAGATTGCACCGGCTTTGATCGCCAAGCTGCGTGGCGCAACCGATCGATTGCACCATCGCATCTAGGTATCGGTGCGTAAGAAGACAGGGAGTCAGGACGACAAAGCGGTCCAGCGCTCCAGCGCAATCATTAGTTGATTTTCGATTTCTCCCTCCCTTGCATGGAGGGCTGCTGCTCGCGCACCATCTTTGGCATACAAGGAACCGTCAGCCAGTGCTGACTGAATTGACTGTTGCTCAGTCTCTAGTGTCGCAATTTGAGTTGGGAGCTGTTCAAGTTCCCGTTGCTCTTTGTAGCTCAACTTCTTCTTGGGAAGATGTGCGGGCTTTTCCTCTAAATCCACCTTGTCATTGCGCTCAGCTGCCGCCTTGGAGGGGGGCAAAGACGTGGGATTGAGCTGCCCACTGCGTCGGGACTGGATCAGCCAGTCTTGAACACTGCCTTCGTACTCACGCCAGAGCCCATTTCCTTCATATGCAATGGTGCTGGTCACCACATTGTCAAGGAAGGTCCGATCGTGGCTTACGAGGAAGACGGTGCCGTCATACGTCTGAAGCAATTCCTCCAGAAGATCCAGCGTGTCAATATCTAAGTCATTCGTGGGCTCGTCGAGCACCAGCACATTGGCAGGGCGGGCGAAGAGGCGGGCCAAAAGCAGTCGGTTGCGCTCTCCTCCTGAAAGTGAGCGGACGGGTGAGTGAGCTCTGGCAGGGGAAAAAAGAAAATCGCTGAGGTAACTTTTGACATGCTTGCGTTGCTTGCCAATCTCGATCCATTCGCTGCCAGGGCTGATGAAGTCTTCAAGGGTCGCGTCGAGGTTGATCGCATGTCGCATCTGATCAAAATACGCTACCTGCAAATTGCTTCCTCGCCGAACGGTACCCTCATCTTGAGCTAGTTCACCCAAGATGAGCTTGAGTAACGTGGTTTTTCCTGCACCATTGGGGCCAATCAAGCCCACTTTATCGCCGCGGAGGATCGTTCCAGAAAAGCCTTTGACGATAACTTTGTCTCCGAAAGATTTGCTGACGTCAGACAACTCCGCAACGATCTTGCCTTGATAGCCATTTTGGGCACCGGAGGCAATATCCATCTTGACGCTGCCTAGGACCTCTCTCCGAGCACTGCGGTCAGCCCTGAGGGCCTCAAGGCGTCCGATGCGGCTTTGACTGCGAGTTCTTCGGGCTTCAACACCCTTGCGTACCCAAATTTCCTCTTGAGCGAGCAACTTGTCGGCCTTGGCCGATACAACGGCCTCCTGTGTAAGCTGCTCACCCTTTTGGAGCACGTACTGAGCGAAATTTCCCGGATACGATCGGAGTTGACCTCGATCGAGCTCCACAATCCGTGTGGCCACTCTGTCCAGGAATGAGCGATCGTGGGTGATCGTGATGACGCTGCCTTTAAAATCAATCAATAGATCTTCTAGCCATTCAATGGAGTCCAGGTCGAGGTGATTGGTTGGCTCGTCCAGTAGCAGAACATCCGGTCTTGACACCAAAGCCTGTGCAAGAGCGACTCGTTTTTTCGTACCGCCAGACAGAGTGCCTACGATCGAGTGGGGGTCTAGCCTAAGTCGCTGCAAGGTTTCTTCGACCCGCTGCTCCCAGTTCCAAGCGTCGTACGCCTCGATCTGCGACTGCAGCGCATTGAGGTCCAATCCTGGCTCGCCAGAGAGGTAAAGATCTCTTATCTCTGCTACTTCGCGCAGCCCTTCTGAGGCCGCAGCGAAAACACTGGCCTCCATCTCTAAGGCCGGTTCCTGAGCTACGTAGGCGATTCGAATTCCCTGTTGGATTTGTAAGGAGCCATCATCGGGCTTGGCAAGACTGCCCAAGATTTTCAGTAGCGATGACTTTCCTGCTCCGTTACGCCCTATCAGTCCGACGCGTTCGCTGGCTTCCAGGGAAAATCCAGCGTGATCTAGCAGTGCAACATGACCGAAAGCCAGTTGGGCGTTAATTAAGGTGAGAAGTGCCATATCGGCGGAATTATCCGGCTTCGCGCTCACGAAGCGCAGACAGCTGCGACAAGGCACGTTGCAATTTTTTGTCATCTTTCTCCTACGGGGGTGAGGAAAAGTGGTCTATACTTGCGGGTTGGCAGGTGAGACGGATGACTGAGTTGTCGGAGAGTCTGACAAGGAAGGTTGGTTTTGGGTTGTGGCCGGGTTGAAATTCGGTATATAATTCGAGGCTTCGCTGGTTGGATTGATTGCTGGAAGCGGTGATCGATAAAACG
>NZ_BAAJYR010000010.1:0-47963 GCF_057546605.1 Acidovorax sp. KPB24-03
CCAGCACAATATCCACTAGGGCATATCGCTACAAAAAATATAGCAAACGCTACTGACCTTGGCAGCGGGTTACGCCACGGCAGCCGAGCGCACCAGCCCCATCTCGGCGCTGCTGAGCAGGGATTCGATGTCCATCATGATGAGCATGCGCTCGCCGACGCTGGCAATGCCGGTCACGAAGGCCGAGTCCACCTCGCCCTGGAACTGCGGCGCGGGCCGGATGGCCTCAGCCTGCAGGGGAACCACGTCGGCCACCGCATCCACGACGGCGCCCATCACCGTGCCGCCCACGTTGAGGATGATGACGACCGTGAAATCGGTGTACTCGGCCTGCGCGCAACGCAGCTTCAGCCGCAGATCGACGATGGGGACGATCACGCCGCGCAGATCGATCACGCCCTTGATGAAGTCCGGCGCGTGGGCCATGCGGGTGGGTTGCTCGTACGAGCGGATTTCCTGCACGCGCAGGATGTCGATGCCGTATTCCTCCTGCCCCAGACGGAAGGTGAGGTACTCCGCTGCGTTGGCGGCGGCACCCGTGGCATGGCGGGGAGAGCGGAAGCGGGGGTCGACAGCATGGCAGGTCCTTCACAGATGAGGTTTCAGCACACGCAGACGACCGTCTGGCGCGCGCGGCAATGGGCCAGCATATCAGCCGCGCTGTTACTTGTGCTGACATTTAGCCGATTTCACCTATTCAAAGAAGGCCATTGCTGTGCTAGCAACGGCCTGCCCCGGGCTTCGGCAGCGCTCATGGCGGTTGCCTGTGGCGGCCCACAGGAAAGCCCGGGGGCCATCGAGACCCGGGCCGGCTGCGCGCCCTGTACGGCGTGCCGACAGGACAGCCTCAGGCCGGCAGCAACGTGACGCCCGTCTTGGCCTGCAGCGCTTCGAAAGTCACGCCCGGCGCGAGTTCGACCACCTGCAGCCCCTTGGGCGTGACGTCCATCACGGCCAGGTCGGTGATGATGCGATCCACCACGCCCACGCCGGTGAGGGGCAGCGTGCACTGGGGCAGGATCTTGAGGTCTTCGGTGCCGTCCTTCTTGCGCGCCACATGCTCCATGAGCACGATGACGCGCTTGACGCCGGCCACCAGGTCCATCGCACCGCCCATGCCCTTGACCATCTTGCCGGGGATCATCCAGTTGGCCAGATCGCCCTTCTCGCTCACCTGCATGGCGCCAAGGATCGACAAGTTGATCTTGCCGCCCCGGATCATGGCGAACGACTGGTCGCTGCCGAAGATGGAAGAGCCCTTGATGGTGGTGACGGTCTGCTTGCCGGCATTGATGAGGTCGGCGTCCACGGCGTCTTCGGTGGGGAACGGGCCGATGCCCAGCATGCCGTTCTCGGACTGCAGCCACACTTCCTTGTCCCCCGTGAAATTGGCCACCAGCGTGGGGATGCCGATCCCCAGGTTCACGTAGAAGCCGTCTTCGAGTTCTTGTGCCGCGCGCGCGGCCATCTGGTCTTGGGTCCAGGGCATCTCAGGCTCCTTCTTTCTTGTTGACGGGCACCGTCACCGTGGGCACGGCTTCGCTGGTGGCAGCGGCCTGCGCGATCACGGCCTGGGCCTCGACCTTGGCAGCGGCCACATCGACGGGCGCGGCGGTCACGGTGCGCTTTTTCGATGCGCTTTTCAGGGTTGGGGTTGTGCACGATGCGGTGCACGTAAATTCCGGGCAGGTGCACATCGTCCGGCGCGATGTCGCCCGTCTCCACGACCTCTTCCACCTCGACGATGCAGACCTTGCCGGCCGTGGCGGCCGCGGGGTTGAAGTTGCGCGCGGTCAGGCGGAACTGCAGGTTGCCGGACTTGTCGGCGCGCCATGCCTTGACGAGCGACACATCGGGCACCAGCGAGCGCTCCATCACATAGGTTTCGCCGTCGAATTCGCGCAGTTCCTTGCCCTCGGCCACCATGGTGCCGACGCCGGTCTTGGTGAAGAAGGCCGGAATGCCGGCGCCTCCCGCCCGCAGCTTCTCCGCCAGCGTGCCCTGCGGCGTGAATTCCAGCTCCAGCTCGCCGGCGAGGTATTGGCGCTCGAATTCCTTGTTCTCGCCCACGTAGGAAGAGATCATCTTCTTGATCTGGCGCGTTTCCAGCAGCTTGCCGAGGCCGAAGCCGTCCACACCGGCGTTGTTGGAGATGACGGTGAGGTCCTTGACGCCGCTGTCGCGCAGGGCGTCGATCAGCGCCTCGGGAATGCCGCAGAGCCCGAAGCCGCCGACGGCCAGCATCTGGCCGCCGGCCACGACGCCCTTGAGCGCCCCGGCCGCGGTGGGAAAAAGCTTGTTCATTGGAGACTCCTCAACATCAGGTTGGATGGCCGCTACGATACTACGTACCCCGCTACGTAGTTCTCCCTAAATACTTCCATGGATGTCGCCGATTACCGCCTTGCTTTCGAAATGGCCCCGGTGGGTCTGGTCATTTCGCGCAACCGCACCATGGTCGATTGCAATCGCCAGGTGTGCGAGATGTTCGGCGCCTCGCGCGAGGTGCTGATCGGCCAGTCCTTCCGGATTCTCTATCCCAGCGCGGATGAATACGAACGCCTGGGCAAGCACATGGAGCCCATCCTGAATGCGCGGGGCCACTATGCCGACAACCGCATCATGAAGCGGGCCAGCGGCGAGGTGTTCTGGTGCCATGTCTCGGGCCGGGCGCTCAACCGCGAGGCTCCTCATGAATCGGGCATCTGGAGTTTCGAAGACCTCAGCTCGCAGCGGTCCGTCAAGGCTGAACTGACCGGCCGTGAGCGCGAGGTGGCGGCGCGGCTGCTGGACGGCCTGACCTCCAAGGAGATCGGCCGCGCGCTCGACATCAGCCACCGCACGGTGGAGATCTACCGCGCGCGCCTCATGCGCAAATACGCAGCCTCCACAGCGGCCGACCTGGTGCAGAAGCTGATGGCAGGATGACGGCCGGCAATCAGGGATACCCCTACTAACACTTGCTTTCATCTGCGCTCCCTGGGTGGGGTACCGCGGCAAGGAGGCCACGGATACCGTCTGCACACCCCAACCTGCCAGCCGGCGGTGCGGCGCATGGTGCGCGGCGCCGCGGAGCGGCGACCCATCCCGAGACCCCATGCCCACCAGTTTCCATTCATTCCGCGCTACCGCCGCTTTCGCAGCCCTCGCCGCATTGACCGCCGCCTCCCTGACCGCATGCGGCGGTGGTGGAGGTGGGGGCGATGTGACCACGCCGCCCGGCGGCACCCCAGCTCCAGCGCCCACGCCAGCCCCATCGCCATCGCCATCGCCGGCACCGTCACCCGCTCCAGCACCTGCCCCCACGCCCGCACCCGCACCTTCGAGCGGGAGTTCCGCCGCCTGCTACAACGCGGCGGATTTCAACGAAGGGACGGTGCTCGTCGAAGAGGGCCTCACGAAGATGGACGGGCAACCCGACCTCACGACCACCAGCACCACGACGACCGGAGGCCGGCAGGATTTCGCCGGCGCGAAACCGGTCATGTTCACGCCGCAGTCCACCGGCTCCCTGGGCAACAACCGGCTGTTCCGCGACCGCACGGCCAGCAGCGAACTGGCGTACGGCGTCGTATCCGACACGTCCACCCAGGTACTGACGCAGGTCTACGATCCACCCGTGTCCACGCCCTTGGACATGCAGCCCGGCCAGACCGTCCAGCGGGACCACAAGAACCAGTTCACGATCGTGCCCAAGGCGGGCTCGGCGCCCAGCTCCTATTCGGAAACCGTGGAAGACCAGTTCACGTACGTGGGCAGGGAGTCGCTGCAGACCGCGATGGGTACCTTCAACGTTTGCAAATTCAACAACGACTTCGTCACGGTGGGGCCGACCGGGCGCGTCGTGGCCAACTTCCAGACCTGGGTGGTCGCAGAAGGCCCTTACCAGGGCCGGACGATCAAGATCGCCACGTCCAGCTCCAACGGCAGGCCCTCGACTTACGAGGTAACGAAGATCACCTATACCCCCAAGTAAGGCGCGCAAGCGGGCCGCAGGACGGTGGCGGGCGGCCGGGTCGGAACCGGCATGCCTGCCCAGCTCCTTGCAGCCACGCGCTCAGTGGAGCTTCAGCCGTCCGGACACGCGCTGCTGCAGCAGCCGCGCCAGGGCGAGCACAGCCGTCTTGCCCAGGCCCAGGATGGCCCGGTGGTGATTCAAGTGCAAGGAGATGTACATCCACTTCGCGATGAGGCCTTCCACGAAGAAGTTGCGTCCCATCAGGCCGCCCATGAGGTTGCCCACGCCCTTGTTATCGCCCAACGACACCAACGAGCCGAAGTCGCGGTACACGAACGCCTCGGTCACTTCGCGCTCGCGCAGCATCGCGCCGAGCACCTTGGCCAGGTAGTCGGCTTGCTGGTGCGCGGCCTGGGCCCGCGCCGGAACGGTCTTGCCGCCCTCCCACGGGCAGGCGGCGCAGTCGCCGAATGCATAGACGCCGGGCACCGAGGTGCGCAGGCGGTCGTCCACCACGAACTGGTTCAGACCGTTCACGGCCAGCCCCATGCGGGCATTGGCATCAGCAGCCTTGATGCCCGCGGCCCACACGATCATTTCGGCGGGAATGCTGCCTTCGGAGGTGACCAGCGCGCCACGGCGCACCTCGGTCACACGCGTGCCGGTGCGCACGTTGACCTGCTTGCGCTCCAGCGCCAGCCGGGCCTGGGCCGAGATCTTTTCGGGCAGGCCGCCCAGGATGCGCGGGCCGCCTTCCACCAGCGTGATGTCGAGCCGAAAGCGCTGGCCATCGCCCATGCTTTCCTGCAGTTCGGCATGGGCCTCCAGCAGTTCGGCCGACAGTTCCACCCCGGTCGCCCCACCGCCCACGATGGCCACGCCCAGCGCACGGCTCTCGGAGAAAGAGGCACGGGCGCACGCGGCCAGCCAGTCGGCATGGAAACGCTGCGCATCGCGCACGTTCTCCAGCAGGTACGCGTGCTCCACGCCAGGCGTGCCGAAGGCATTGGAGCCGCTGCCGATCGCCAGCACCAGGCGCGTGTAGCTCACGGTGCGCCGGGGCACCACGGCTTCACCCTGCGCATCGCGAATCTCCGACAAGGTGATGCCTTTGCGCTCGGTGTCGAGGGTCGCCATCTCGCCCATGGCAAAACTGAAATGGTTGCGCCGGGCCAGCACGGTGTAGGACAGCCCTTCCTGGTGCGCATCGAGCGTGCCGGCGGCCACCTCGTGCAGCGTGGGCTTCCAGATGTGGAACGGGCTGCGGTCGACCAGCAGCACCTTTTCCCGCCCTACCCGGGGCCCCAGGCCCCGCCCGAGGCGTGCCGCCAATTCCAGGCCGCCCGCGCCGCCGCCAACGATCACGATGTCGAAATGCATTCCATCTCCCGCTTTTTGTGCGATGCAGCAAGTTTAGGGCGCGCAGGCCTTCCCCGCGCCCAAAAGGGCTCCTTTGCCGCACGCGGATGCGAAAAAGCCCGCGGCGTCGAAGCCACGGGCTTTTCCCGGAGAAAGCGCGCCGGCTCAGCAGAGCCGACGCGGCAGGTCAGGCCAGATCGAAGCGATCGAGTTCGGTGACCTTGGTCCAGGCCGCAACGAAGTCGTCCACGAACTTGCGTTTGGCGTCCGCCCCGGCATACACCTCGGCCTGCGCCCTCAGCAGGGCGTTGGAGCCGAACACGAGGTCCACGCGCGTGCCGGTCCACTTGACCTCGCCGGTCTTGCGGTCGCGGCCTTCGAACACCCCGGCGTCCTGGGCCGATGCCTTCCACTCTGTGCCCATGTCGAGCAGGTTGACGAAGAAGTCGTTGGTGAGCGCGCCAGGCGTTGCGGTCAGGACACCGTGGCGGGTTCCGTTGGCATTGATGTTGATCGCACGCAGCCCGCCGATCAGTACCGTCAGCTCGGGCGCAGTCAACGTCAGCAGCTGGGCCTTGTCGATCAGCAGCACCTCGGCAGGCACGCTGTAGCGGCGCTTCTGGTAATTGCGGAAACCGTCTGCCACGGGCTCGAGCACTGCGAACGATTCCACGTCGGTCTGGTCCTGCCGCGCATCGGTGCGGCCCGGGGAGAACGGTACCGTCACCTCGACGCCCGCGCTCTTGGCCGCCTGCTCCACGCCCGCCGCACCTGCCAGCACGATCAGGTCGGCCAGCGAGATGCGCTTGCCCCCTGCGGCGCCGCGATGGAAGTCGCTCTGGATGCCTTCAAGCACCTGGAGCACCCGGGCCAGTTGCGCCGGCTGGTTGACGTTCCAGTCCTTTTGCGGCGCCAGGCGGATGCGGGCGCCATTGGCCCCGCCGCGCTTGTCCGAACCGCGGAAGGTGGATGCCGAAGCCCAGGCCGTACCCACCAGTTCGGACACCGACAGGCCGGAGGCCAGGACCTGTGCCTTGAGGGCCGCCACATCGGACGCATCGACCAGCGGATGGTCCACCGCGGGAACGGGGTCTTGCCAGATCAGCACTTCCTTCGGCACTTCGGGGCCGAGGTAGCGCGCGCGCGGCCCCATGTCGCGGTGCGTGAGCTTGAACCAGGCCCGCGCGAAGGCTTCGGCGAAGGCCTGGGGGTTGTCCAGGAAACGGCGCGAGATTTTTTCATAGGCCGGGTCCATGCGCAGTGACAGGTCGGTGGTCAGCATGGTCGGCATGCGCTTCTTGGTGGGGTCGTGCGCGTCGGGAATGATGGCTTCGGCGTTCTTGGCCTGCCATTGGTGCGCGCCGGCCGGGCTCTTGGTGAGTTCCCATTCGTACTTGAACAGGTTCTCGAAGAAGTTGTTGCTCCACTGCGCGGGCGTGGTGGTCCAGGTCACTTCCAGGCCGCTGGTGATCGCATCGCCGGCCTTGCCGGAGCCGAAGCTGCTGGCCCAGCCCAGGCCCTGCTGCTCGATGCCTGCGGCTTCGGGCTCAGCCCCCACATGGTCGGCGGCACCGGCCCCATGGGTCTTGCCGAAGGTGTGGCCGCCGGCGATCAGGGCCACGGTTTCCTCGTCGTCCATCGCCATGCGGCCGAATGTTTCTCGAATGTCGTGCGCGGCGGCGATCGGGTCGGGATTGCCTTCGGGGCCTTCCGGGTTCACATAGATCAGGCCCATCTGGACCGCGGCGAGGGGGTTCTCCAGGTTCCGCCCCTGGCTGTCCGTGCGGTCGGTTTCCTGGCCGTGCATGGCGGGGTCGGCCACCAAGGTGCCGTCGCCGGGAGTGCCCTTGCCATAGCGGGCATCGCCGCCCAGCCACGTCTTCTCGCTGCCCCAGTACACGTCCAGGTCGGGTTCCCACGTGTCTTCACGGCCGCCGGCGAAGCCGAAAGTCCGAAAGCCCATGGTTTCCAGCGCGACGTTGCCGGTCAGCACCAGCAGGTCGGCCCAGGAAATTTTTTGACCGTATTTTTGCTTGATGGGCCAGAGCAGGCGGCGCGACTTGTCGATGTTGACGTTATCGGGCCAGCTGTTGAGCGGCGCGAAGCGCTGCTGCCCACGGCCCGCACCGCCACGGCCGTCGCCCGTGCGGTAGGTGCCGGCGGCGTGCCACGCCATGCGGATGAACTGCGGGCCGTAGTGTCCGAAGTCGGCCGGCCACCAGTCCTGCGAGTCGGTCATGAGCGCGCGCAGGTCTTTCTTCAGGGCTTCGTAGTCGAGCTTCTTGAACTCTTCGGCGTAGTTGAAGCTGCTGCCCAGGGGGTCGGACTTGGACGAATGCTGATGCAGCAGGTCCACGCGCAACTGGTTGGGCCACCAGTCCTTGTTGAGGGTTCCACCATTGACGGCGGCGGCATGGAACGGGCACTTGGTCTCTTGGCTCATGGGGCATTCCTCTTGCGGCTGATTGATGGGTGAATGCTAGAGAAAAGACTCCCGCCGGAAAAGGCAATTAATCACATGCCTGGAATAGTTTTTCGAAATGATCAGCCGCACCCGAGCCCTCGCCAACAAGCGCGCGGCAAGCGGCGGGCGTATGGCTCTCCCCGCCCTGCTCCTTGCTCTGGCAGGATCAGCCGTCGAGCGCTGCGCCGGTGTGCAGCGGCAGCCCCGATGCCTCCATTCCGGCGCGCAGGATGCGGCCATGGGTGGAGTCGGTCACATACAGCGTGCGCAGGTCCGCACCGCCGAACGCCAAGTTGGTGGTGGAGCTTCCCGGCACACCGCGCAGCACCTGCACCGGCTCGGCCCGGCCATTGAGTACCCAGACCCAGCCAAGACCGGGATTGGCCACGAGCAAAAGGCCCAGCGCATCCACCGCCAGTCCGTCCGGGCCGCTCGGGCCGTAGGAGGTGAAGAACTGGCTCACCTTGGCCACGCTCCCGTCGGGCAACAGCGGGACGCGCCACACGCAGTTGCCACGCGTCACGGCCAGGTAAAGCACGCGGCCATCCGGCGACAGTGCCACGCCGTTGGGACTGGGGACATTGTTCAGCAGCAGATCGAGCTGGCCGTTCGGACGCAGGCGGTACAGGCGGCCCGACGGGTCGTGCAGGCCGCTTTGCCCCTGGTCGGTGAAGTACAGGTTGCCTTCGGCATCGAACACCAGATCGTTCACGCCCTTGAAGCGCTCGCTGTTTCGGCGCTCCAGATAAGGCGTGATGGTGCCGCTCGCCACATCCAGTCGCACCAGGCCGTTCTTGTAATCGGTGATGAGCAACGTGCCGGCGTCCAGGAACTTCATGCCATTGGGTTCGCCGTCGTACTCGGCGACCAGGCTCCAGCCGCCCTGCGGGTCGATGCGGAAGATGCGCCCCCATGGAATGTCGGTCACATACAGGTGGCCGGCGGTATCGAACACCGGGCCTTCGAGGAATGAATCGGTGATGGTGCCGCCGCGGTTGGCATCGGCCCATGCGCTGCGCGCCCGGCGGCGGAACGCATCGGGCAACGAGGTGAACGGCTCCAGTTCACGGACCTGTGGGGCCTGTAGCAAGAACATGGGATCGGCTTTCTTTGAAAAAGGGCCCGTCCCGGCGAAATCCTGGGCCAGGGCGGTAAACGGAATGCGATTTTCAGACGGCTTCGAACCCGTACAGCTGCGCAGGGTTGTCCACCAGGATGCGGTCCACCGCCGCGGCCTGCGACCCTGTCCAGGCGTGCAGCAGATCCACCAGATCGGCATCGTTCACCGTGCCGGGCGGCTCGGTGGTGTGGGGCCAGTCGCTGCCCCATACCAGCCGCTCGGGCACGGCCTGCACCAGCGCGCGGCCCAGAGGCAGCGTGTCGGCGTAACTCGGGCCTCGCACCGTGGAACGCATGTAGGCGCCGGAGAGCTTGACCCAGGTGTTGCCCCCGTCGAGCAGCCTACGCAGCACGCCGTAGGCCTGCGCGGACGGGCCTTCCGTCGGGTCGATGCGGCCCAGATGATCGATCACCAGCGGCACGAGCAACGCCTGCAGCACCGGCCGAAGCGCGACGATCTGCTCCGCATCCGCGAAGACCTGGATGTGCCAGCCACCACAGTGCGGATGGCGCGCGACGCGGCTCGCCAGCGTGGTGAGCATCTCGGGCGTGGTCGCACCCCAGGACTGCGGCGATACGAAGTTCACCCGCAGGCCGCACACGCGGCGCGCGGCCAGGTGTTCCAGCTCGGCATCGCTCACGTCCGTGCCCACGACCGCCACGCCCCTCGCGGTGTCGCCAAGCTGCTCCAGGGCATCCAGCGTGCAGGCGTTGTCCGTGCCATAGGTGGAAGGCGTCACCACCACCGAACGCGCCGTGCCCAGGCGCTGCTGCAGCCGACGGTAGGCAGCCACCGGTGCATCGGGGGGCAAGCGCTTCCAGTGCACCGATGGTGCAAAGCGCGGATCGAAAATGTGCATGTGGCTGTCGCATGCCATCGCGGGCAGCAAGCGCAACGGGCGGCTCACTCCCATGGAATGCGGCACTGGGATGGGAAGCGCAGGCAGGTGCATGGTGCCCGTCAGTCCAGTTTGATGTCGCCCTTGCGTACCACCTCGCCCCACTTGGCGTCTTCCTTCTTGAGGAAGGTGACGAACTCCGCGGGCGTGGAACCGATCGCCTGGGCGCCCAGATCCGCGAGGCGCTGCTTCACCTCGTCTTCCTTCAGTACCTCGACCAGTGCCTGCTGCAGCTTGGCGGCCACCGGCTCGGGCGTGCCCGCAGGCAGGAACACGCCGTTCCATTCATAGGCCTCATAGCCGGGAATGACGGTCTCGGCCACCGTGGGCACATCGGGCAGGCGCTTGGACCGCTGGGGGGCCGATACCGCCAGTGCACGCAGTTTGCCGCCCGACACCAGCGGGTACGAGGCCGCGATGGTGCCGAACATGAAGTCCACCTGCCCGCCCATCACATCGGCAATGGCGGGGCCACCACTCTTGTAGGGCACGTGCACCATGTCCAATTGCAGCTTCTGGCGGAACAGCTCCGCCGCCAGCCGCTGCACGGTGCCGCTGCCGCCCGACGCGAAGTTCAGCTTGCCAGGCTCGGCTTTCGCCTTGGCGATCAGGTCATTCACGTTTTTGAAGGGCGAGTCGGCTTTCACGATCAGCGCGTTCGGAGCCAGCAGTACCAGGGACAGCGGCTGCAACGCCGTGCTGGCGTAAGGCATCTTGGGGAACAGGTGCGGATTGATGGAATACGGCGTGGCGTCGTACAGCATGGTGTAGCCGTCGGCAGTGGCCTTGGCCACATAGCTCGCGCCGATCGTGCCGCTGGCGCCGGCCTTGTTGTCCACGATCACACTGGCACCCAGCCGGGCGCCCAAGCGCGTGGCCAGCACCTGGGCCACGGCATCGGCAGCACCGCCGGGGGCGTAGGGCACGACGATCGTGATCGGGCGGTCCGGGAAAGCGGCATGTGCCACGGTGGCGGCAAGGGCGCAGGCGGCGATCAGGGGGGAGATGACAAAAGCACGCATGAGGTCTCCTGGTTCAATGGCAAAGCGACAGAGAAAAAGCAACCGCAACCCGCCGCGAGCCACGCGGCCCGGGCCCAGGACAGTTGCGTTGGAAGGCACGCCGGTGGTCAGTCGGCCTTGAGGTTCAGGTCGAGGGCAATCTGCGTATAGGTGGCCACTTCACGCCCGACCCGCGCCACGAAGGCAGCGCCGCAGGTCGACTCGGCGTCCAATCCCAGGCCACGCAGTTTTTCGGCGGCAGCCTCGCTCTTGGCGAAGTCAGCGGCCACGCGTTCCAGCGCCTGCGCGACCGGCTCGGGAACGCCGGCGGGCGCCAGCACGCCGTACCATGCGTCGGCCGAGTAGTTGCCACCCCCGATTCCGCGAAGGTGGCGACGTCGGGCAGCAGGCCGGAACGCTGTGGAGACGCCACCGCCAACGCCGCCAGCTTGCCACTGCGGATCTGCGGCAGGACCGAGCCCAGCGTGGCGAAGGAGCTGTCGAGCTGGCCGCCCATCAGGTCCGTCACCACCGGTGCGGCGCCTTTGTAAGGCACATGGTTGAGCTGCAGGCCATTGGCGCGGGCGAACATCTCGGTCGCGAAGTGGCCCGAGCTGCCGATGCCAGCCGTTCCGGCAGTGATGCGGCCGGGCTCCTTGCGGGCCTTGGCCATGTAATCGGCCAACGACTTCATCGGCAAGCCCGGCCCGACCACCAGCACCGTCGGGCTGGTCGCCACCGTGCACAGCGGACGGAAGGAGCGCACCGCATCGAACTTCACCCGGTTGCTGTACAGCCCGGGAATCATCGTGTGGTTGGTCGCACCGAACAGCAGCGTGTAGCCATCGGCCGGCGCGCTGGCCACCGCCTGTGCAGCCAGGATGGTGTTGGCACCCGGCTTGTTGTCGATGATGAATGGCTGGCCCAGCGCGCGGCTGGCGTGGTCAGCAAACGCCCTGGCCACCACGTCGGTGGGGCCGCCTGCCACAAATCCCACCACCAGCTTCACGGGCTTGGAAGGATAGCCACCGGCCTGCGCGAAAAAGGTGGCGGACACCATGCACAGCGCAACCGCCAGCGCCTTGCGCACCGGCGCTGCCAGCCTTCTGGTTTCGAAACTCTCGCTCATTGAATGTCTCCTGTCAGGGGCCGCACTGGCGGCGGCTTCTTGTTCTGGCGCAACCGGCATCCCACACCGGTCGGGGAAAAGCGGACACGCAACGCTGGCGTGCCCAGCCTCGGGTCTTGGCTACGAGGCTGCGGCAACGGCAGCCGGGGCGCGGGCCAACACCTCCAGCAGGTTCTTGGCAGCCCCCACGCCCATGTTCACGTAGGCATCGCCCGTCACGCCGCCGATGTGCGGGCTCAGGATGAAGCGTGGCTCGCCCTGGAACGGGTGGTTGGCCACCATGGGCTCCACGGCGAAGCTGTCCAGGCCCGCCGCCATCACCTGGCCCGATCGCACGGCAGCCAGCAGGGCAGCTTCGTCGACGAGTCCGCCACGCGCGGTGTTCACCACGATCACGCCGCGCTTGCACTGTGCCAGCGTGGCGGCATTCAGCATGCCGCGGTTATCGTCGGTCAGCGGGCAGTGCAGCGAAATCGCGTCGGACTCGCGCCAGATCGTCGCCAGGTCCACGCTCTGCACGAAGGCCGGCAGGTCCTTGGCGAAGGGATCGAAGCCGATCACGCGCATGCCCAGTGCATCGGCCATCCTGGCGAAGCGCAGGCCAATGGCGCCCAGGCCCACGAGGCCCACCGTGCGCCCACCCAGTTCCAGGCTCTTGTGCGTGGCCTTGTCCCAGTGGCCGGCGTGCATGCGGGCATCGAGTTGCACCACCGACTTGGCACAGGCCAGCAACAGGGCCAGCGCCTGCTCGGCCACCGCCGCGGCGTTGGCACCTGCAGCGGCCACGACCTCTACGCCACGGGCCTTGGCGGCCACCTTGTCGATGGTATCGGTGCCGCTGCCGTGCTTGGAGATCACCTTGAGCGATGGCGCCGCGTCCATCACGGCGGCGCCCACCTTGCCGTAGCGCACGATGATGGCCACCGGGTCATGCTGCCGACACAGCGCCACCAAGTCGTCTTCGGTGGGTGTCTTGCCGGCATAGACGACCTCGAAATCCTGAAGCAGATCGAGTGCCTGCTGCGCCAGATCGGCGCCGGTCACGAGGATGGCGCTCACAGCGATTCCCCTTCCTTCAGCACGCCGGCGGCGCGCAGCGCGGCGGGCAGCCATTTGGAGGCCGTATCGCCACGGGCAATCGCCTCGATGCGCGCGGCCTCATCGGCCACCTTCTTGTCGGCCAGCGCCATCATGGCGGGCGCCTTGGCACGCTCGATGACCACCACGCCATCGGCATCGCCCACCACCAGGTCGCCCGGGTTCACCACTGCGCCGCCGGCCGAGATGGGATGGTTGATGCGGCCCGGCACGTACTTGGTGGGGCCGGCAGGATTGAAACCAGCGCTGAACACCGGAAAACCGAGTTCCAGCAGTTCCAGCTTGTCGCGGATCGCACCGTCCACGATCACGCCGGCCAGGCCGATCTTCTTGCAGGCGCTGAGCATCAGCGTGCCCATGAGCGCGGCGGTCTGGTCGCCCTTGCCGTCAATGACCAGCACATCGCCCGGTTTCGCCAGCGCGATGGCCGCGTGGATCATCAGGTTGTCGCCCGGGCGCACTTCGACCGTGAAGGCGGGACCGGCCACCTTCATGTCCTGGTGGACGGGCGCCACGCGGGCATGCATGGTGCCGCGGCGTCCTGCCACATCGGACAGGATGGCGGCCTGGAAGGTCGCGGCCTTGGCGACGACCTCGGCGCTGACGCGCTCGATGTCACGAATGACTTCTGGGAGTTGGCTCATGGTGGTTCCAATGGGGTTGGGAAGAAATAGAAAAACGGAAGAAAACAATGGCCTGCAGCGACCTCACTCGGCCTTGATGTTTCCGTCCTGGATGACCTTGGCCCACTTGGCGGAGTCGGCCTTCTGCAGATCGCCCAGTTGCCGGGGCGTGCCGCCGACCAGCGTGACGCCCAGCTTGTCGGCCAGCGCGACCACGCCCGGGTCCTTCAGCGCGTTGCCGATCTCCTGGTTCAGGCGCTGCACGATGGCGGCGGGGGTCTTGGCTGGTGCAAACACCGCCTGCCACTGCTCGACGACAAAGTCGTTCATGCCGACTTCGCCCATGGTGGGCACGGACGGCAGGGACTTCAGGCGCTGCGCCGACGTGACGGCCAGCGCGCGCAGCTTGCCCCCCTGCACATGCGGCAATGCAGCCGCGGCAGGCGCAAACATGAATTGAACCTGTTCAGCCAGCGTGTCCTGCAGCGCCGGGGTGTCGCCCTTGTACGGCACGTGGATGAAGCGCGCGCCCGACTGCTGCTGCAGCAACTCCCCCTGCATCTGCAGGATGGTGCCGTTGCCGCCGGAGGCGAATGCCAGCTTGCCGGGCTGCGCCTTGGCCGCAGCCACCAGATCGGCCACGGTCCTGAACGGCTGGTTGGCGCCGACCACGAGGATGTGCGGAATGGTGCCGATGGTGATCACGGGCTCGAAACCGCCGATCGGGTCATAGGGCAGCCTTCCCATGAGGTGCGGCGCGATGGCCTGGGGACCGATGGAGGTGCCCAGCAGGGTGTAGCCATCCGGCGGCGCCTTGGCGACGAACGCCGCGCCGATGGTGCCCGTGGCACCGGCCTTGTTGTCCACGATCACGTTCGTGCCCAGCGCTGCGCCGACGCGCTGCGCCACATTGCGGCCGAGCACATCGGTGCTGCCGCCCGGCGGGTACGGAACCACCCAGGTGATGATCTTGCCGGCAGGCCAGTCGCCCTGCGCCAGCGCGGGGCAGGTGAGCAGCGGGCCGAGCAGCGCGGCGCCTGCGGTGGCCAGTAGGCTGCGGCGTGCGAGCCGCGCCTTTGGAGAAGAAAGGATCGAAGTGGTCATGGGCTTGTCTCTTGTGGGTCAGGCGAAAGAGGAAGGCGGCGTGAAGCCGTACAGCGCGGCGGGGTTGTCCACCAGCACGCGATGCAGGATGGCCGCATCGCCGGTCTGGCCGGCCCAGTCGACGAGCCGATCCACCTGTCGGGCGTCGTCCGGCATGGGGTGCGCACCGGACGATGCGGTGGCGTGGGGCCAATCGCTGCCCCAGACCACGCGCTCGGGCGCGCAGCGCAGGTAGCTTGCGGCCAGCGCATCGAGGGCAGGGTCTTCGGGCGAGTGGTGTTCGCTCACGATGTAGCCGCCGGACAGCTTGATCCACGCCTGTCCGCGCTGCAGCAGGTCCTGCAGCAGCGCGTGTGCGGGATGTTGCCCGGCCTGCGCCGGCGAAATGCGGCCGAAGTGGTCGAAGACCAATGGAACGGGCAGCCGGCGCAGCACCTCGCTCTGCGCCGCCAGCAGATCCGGCGCCATCAGCAATTGCAGGTGCCAGCCCAGCGGTGCGATGCGGCAGGCCAGCGGCATCAGCGATTGCACGGTGCCCGATACGCCGAGCGACAGGTTCAGGCGCACGCCGCGCACGCCGGCGTCATGCAGGTGCTGCAGTTGGGCGTCGCTCTCGCCGCCGTCGATCACCGCCACGCCACGTGCCTGCGGGCCCAGCGCCGCCAGGCCTTCGAGCATGCAGCGGTTGTCGGTGCCATAGGTCGAGGGTGTGACCAGCACGGTGCGCGCGGTGCCGATGCGTTGCTGGAGCGCGCGGTAGTCCTGCGCCAAGGCGTCCGGCGGCAGCAGCCTGGCGCCCGCTGCAGCGGGAAAGCGGCCGTCATAGACATGCACGTGGCAGTCGCAGGCGTCTTTCGGCAGCACCGTGCGCGGCGCGGCGCTACCGGCCGAGAAACGCACAGGCGTGGCAGAGCTTTCGCGGTGCATGGCGAGGGCTCGATGGGCGTGGGAAATCAAACGTTGCGGGGCGCCGCGTCAATCCAGGCTGGCGCCCGAGTCCTTGACGATCTTGGCCCAGCGGGGCACTTCGGACTTCAGCAGTGCGCCGAACTTTTCGGGGGTGCCGCCCAGCACATCACCGCCTTCGGAGCGGAGCTTTTCCGCCACGTCGGGCTGCGCCAGCGCCTGGTTGATGGCCTTGTTCAACTGCTGCACGATGGGGGCGGGCGTGCCGGCCGGGGCCAGCACGCCATACCAGGAAGCGGCCTCGAAATCCTTGTAGCCCGACTCGGCCAGCGTGGGCGTCTGCGGCAACTGGTCGGATCGCTTGAGCGAAGTGATCACCACCGCACGCAGCTTGGCATTGCGCACCTGCCCCAGCAGCGTGGGCACGGCCGACATGTACAGGTCGATCTGCCCGCCCACCAGGTCGGTCATGGCCTGGGCAGCGCCCTTGTAGGGCACGTGGCGCAACTTGATGCCGGCGGCGTTCTCTGCCAGTTCACCGGCCAGATGGGCGACGGTGCCGTTGCCGGAGTAACCCAAAGTGATGCCGTCCGGCTTGGCCTTGGCGGCGGCGACCACATCGGCGAACGTCTTGTAAGGCGAGTTGGCGGGCGCGGCCATCACGATGGGGGCCGACGACACCAGCGCCACCGGGACCAGATCCTTCAAGGGGTCGTAGGGCAGCTTGGCATACAGCGAGGGGTTGATGGCCAGGTTGCTGGTCTGGCCCATCACCAGCGTGTAGCCATCGGGCGCCGACTTGGCCACGGCATCCACACCCAGGTTGCCGCCCGCCCCAGGGCGGTTGTCCACCACCACGTTCCACTTGTGCTGCTCGGTCAGCTTCTGCGCCACGGTGCGCGCGATCATGTCGGTGCCGCCGCCGGGCGGGAACGGCACGATCAGGCGGATTGGCTTGTTCGGGTAGCCGGACTGCGCTTGCGCAGTGCCGGCAGAAAAGGCCAGAACCGCCATGCCCAGCAGGGCGATGGACAAAGGTGCGCCCAGGGCGCGCCGGGTCAGCGAGAAAGTTGGCATGGTTTGTCTCCGTTGTGATGGCGTGTCGCGCCTTGTTCCCAGGCGTTGCCAAGACTTTACGAAAACGTTTCAACCCATACAATATAGTTTCATACAGCGAAACATATTGCACCATGAGCAACGCAATAGGCGGCAACCCGAACGCCTCATCCACACCGCCGCAGGGGCCTGGCGAGGTCGCATCCGCCGCCCCGAGGTCCTCCTCTTCAGCCACGGCGAAAGAAACCGGTGGGGTCATCGCCGTGACGCGCGCCCTCCAGTTGCTGGAGGCGTTCTCCCTGGGCGAATCGCATCTGCCGCTCGCAGAGCTGAGCCGCCGCTGCGGGTTGCACAAGACCACCGTGCTGCGCCTGGCGCGCACGCTGGCGCAGTCCGGCTTCATGGTGCAGCGCGAGGACGGCGACTGGCGCCTCGGGCCGGCGGCGGGCTGGCTGGGGGCGCGCTACCAGGCGGGGTTTGACGTGCAGAACGTGCTGGAGCCGGCCTTGCGCGAGCTCACCCAGGCCACGGGCGAAAGCGCGGCGTTCTATGTGCGTGAAGGCAACGTGCGCACCTGCCTCGTGCGGGTGGAAGGCCCACAGGCGCTGCGCCACCATGCCCGCATGGGTGAAGGCCTGCCGCTCGACAAGGGCTCGCCGGGCCGCGTGATACTGGCCTTCTCGGGCGAACCTGGTGCGGACTACGAAGACATCCGCCAGCGTGGCTACCACTGGTCCATCGGCGAGCGGGAGCACGGCGTGGCCACCGTCTCGGCGCCCGTGTTCGGCATGCATTGGCGGCTGATGGGCTCGGTGTGCATCTCGGGGCCGGAATCACGCCTGCCCGAAGCCCGTCTGCAGGCGCTGGCCAAGACGGTCACCGCAGCGGCCACACGGCTGTCCTATGCGCTGGCGGGCAGTTCCGCGCCCCCCTCCTCCACCGGGATGCGCGCGACCCAGTGGCATCCGTGATAAGTTGCAGGCGACCATTCGCGCCAGCCACAACACAACGGAGACAACCCTTGAGCCGCTACCCCTTCCCCGACCTCGCTGCCCTGCCCGACGACATCCGCGCCCGCATTCTCGAAGTGCAGGAAAAGGCCGGCTTCGTGCCGAACGTGTTCCTGGCATTTGCTCGGCGACCCGCCGAATGGCGTGCGTTTTTCGCCTACCACGACGCCTTGATGCTCAAGGAGGAAGGCAGCCTGACCAAGGGCGAACGCGAGATGATCGTCACCACGACCAGCGCCGCCAACCAGTGCCTCTACTGCGTGGTCGCGCACGGTGCCCTCCTGCGCATCTACGAAAAGAAGCCGCTGGTGGCCGATCAGGTGGCGGTCAATTACCGCAAGGCCGACATCAGCCCGCGCCAGCGGGCCATGCTCGACTTCGCGATGAAGGTGTGCAGCCAGTCGCATGCCATCGAGGAAGCGGATTTTCCCGCCCTGCACGCCCACGGCTTCGATGACGAGGACATCTGGGACATCGCGGCCATCACGGCATTCTTCGGCCTGTCGAACCGCATGGCCAGCTTCGCGGGCATGCAGCCCAATCCCGAGTTCTATCTGATGGGCCGCGTACCGCGCCCAAAATAGCGCCCTCGAAATGCGTTGACCCGCCCCAGGCGCCTCCGCCATACTGGGACAAAGCAATCACACGGCAAGAGCTGCAGCCAGCAGCCGCCTCGGCTTTGCAATACCCGCAAGAGGGGGAGGAAAACCATGGAACTCGCGTTTCGGAATGCGTGCGCGTCTGCGTCTGCAACCGCCTTTGCCATTGCGTTGGCATGCAGCGCCGCACTGCCCGCACAGGCCCAGTCAGACACCTCGCGGCGGGTGTCCAACCCACCCCTGCTGGAGTTGCAGCGCAAGGCGCCTCGCAGGCTCCAGCTGGCAGCGGGCCCGGCCACGCGCGCCGTGTCCCACGAAGCCTCGCTGGACCTGAACGTCGTCTACACCGACGGCAAGCTCTGGAACCCGGCCGAGCAGCGCTTCGACAAGGTGCGCCTGCGCAGCTACCAGGGCACCCGCGTCGATCCCAAGGCGCCTTTCGTCTCGCCCATGCTGGAGATCCGCCCCGGCGACACCATCCGCATCCGCCTGAACAACCAGTTGCCGCCCGACCCGAGCTACACCACGTTCACCGGCGGGGTCAATACGCCGCACTGCTTCAACGGCACCAACCTGCACACCCACGGCCTGTGGGTGAACCCGGCAGGCAATGGCGACAACGTGCTGATCTCCATCAACCCAACGGTGAGCTTCGAGTACGAATACAACATTCCCTCGGACCATCCCGCCGGCACCTTCTGGTACCACACGCACCGCCATGGCTCCACCGCGCTGCAGGTGGCCAGCGGTATGGCGGGCGCACTCGTCATCCGCGGCGACCGGCCGCCCACTCCCACGCAGACGGGCGATGTGGACACCCTTCTGCGGCCCACTGCCCGCCAATCGTTCAAGGAACGGGTGCTGGTGCTGCAGCAGATCCAGTACGCCTGCCGCGACAAGAACAACCGCATCCAGTTCAACCCGGACGGAACCTACCGCTGCAACGAAGGCGACGTCGGTGGCATCGAGCACTACAAGGCCGTGGACAAGGAGGACAAGGACCAGTTCGGCCCCGGGTCCTGGCCGGCCTCCGGGCGCTACACCAGCATCAACGGCGAGGTGCTACCCACCTTCGAGGGCGCGAAGGCCGGGCAGATCGAACGCTGGCGCACCATCCATGGCGGCGTGCGCGACACCATCAACCTGGAGTTCCGCAAGCTGCGGCCGGGCGCACGCAGCGCACAGGCGCTGCGCGCCAGCGAGCACGATGCCTACATCGAACAAAATTGCACGGGCGCCCCGCTGCCCCAGCACCTGATCGCAGCCGACGGGCTGACCACCGCTGCGGCGATCCCCAGCACGCAGACGGTGTACCAGCCGGCTTACCGCTGGGACACCTTGATGGTGTTTTCCGAGGCGGGCGGCTACTGCGTGATCGACGCCGCCTCGCCCGCTTCGGCCAGCGTGAACCAGGCGCCCCCGTCGCGCCAGTTGCTGGGCACAGTGAGCAAGGTCGCCCCTGGCAATCCCGTTCCTCAGAACATTTCGGCGTACCTCGCAGCGGAACTGGCTGCCGCTGCCGCCATCAACCTGCCCTCGGACGTGCGGGCCCAGGTCAGCGCTGAATTGAAGGATGGACTGAAGCTCACCAGCTTCGTGCCCCACCCCACCGTGCAGGACAGCGAAGTCACGGGCACGCAGACCCTCGCATTCAACATCGACCTGAACGCCCAGCCGATCCAGTTCCAGGTGAACGGCAAGCCCTTCGATCCGAACCGCGTCGACCGCGTGCTGACCTTGGGCGGGGTGGATGAATGGACGCTGCAATCGGACTTCGTGAGCCACCCGTTCCACATCCATGTGAACCCGTTCCAGATCGTCAAGATCCTCGACCCGGACGGCAAGGACGTGTCCGGACCGGACGGCGACGACAAGGCGGACGGCACCGTCGACCCGCAATACCGCGCGCTCAAGGGCGTGTGGAAAGACACGCTCTGGGTGAAGAACATCGCAACCAAGGAAAAGCCCAATGGCAAGTACACGCTGATCGTGCGAACGCGCTACCAGCGCTACATCGGGGACTACGTGCTGCACTGCCACATCCTGGACCACGAAGACCAGGGAATGATGCAGATCGTGCGGGTGGCCTTGCCGGACGGCGCTGGCGGGGCCAGCAAGGGCCACCACTGACCTCAAGGCCCGACGCCCCCCCGACACCGGAGAACCTCCACATGATCAGCGAAAGAAACGCACTGAAAACCGCGGTCGCCGCCGGCCATCACCCCGTTCTCGGGCCTGATGCCCCGAGGGAACTGATCTTCAGGATGCACCGGCAACCTCGACCGCATCTGCCCGTCCGGGAACGCGCGTGGCCGACGGGAGATCACCGCGCTTCGCGGTGCACCCGCTGCGCGCCTTCACCGCGGCGCAGCCACAGCGCAGCCAGCGGTTTCTCGTCTCCCTGGCAGGTGATGCCCCCTGCCCCCGGCGGGGCAGCCGGTATGCCTGCTGATCGGTTGTTCTATCGACGGCATCCCCCACGAGTGCGGGCGAGCCGCCCTTGCCATTGAACTCTTTCCCACCAAATGACCATGCCTGCAGCATCCCGTTCCACACCTGCCACGGCCTTTCCACGCACCCAACGCATCGGGATCTTGGTGTTTCCCCAGTTCGAGCCGCTCGACGTGTGGGGCTTCATCGAGGCGTTTTCCATCGCGCGCTTCATCGGTACCTCCTATGCCAACGCGCCGGCCCTGCCGTTCGAGATCGTGCTGATCTCCAACGAGTGCAGGCCGGCCGCGAACGGTGCCAGCCCTGCGCCGGTTCCCGCGCCGGTGGCCAGCTTCAACGGCCCCCGCGTGGCGCCGGATCTGTTCCGCGACGAGGCGCTGGAGCAGCCGCTGGACCTGCTCATGATTCCCGGCGGACAAGGGGTCGGCACCTTGCTGATGGACCCGGACACCGCAGCCGTCCAGGCCTTGGTGCAATGGGTGCAGGCCATGGACCAGCACGTGGCCGTGGTCACTTCGGTCTGCACCGGCGCGGCCATCCTGGCGCAATCCGGCCTGCTGGATGGGCGGCCGGCCGCCACCAACCACCAGGCCTTCGGCTGGGTGGCGGGTTTCGGTCCCGCGGTGCTGTGGGACAACGTTTCGCGCTGGGTGGATGCGGGCAAGTACGTGACCTCGGCGGGCGTGTCCGCAGGGACCGACATGGCCTGGCACCTGGTTGCTCGCCTGGCTGGCCGTGCCGTGGCCGAAACGGCCGCCCTCGCCGCCGAGTACGACTGGCACCGCGATCCGGCGCAACCCATCTTCTACCCCCAGCAGGCTGCGGTGCCTTCTTCCTGAGCCCTCTGCCGACGTCAGCAGAAGGGGGGAGCGCTAATCCCCCGCGTCGGCGCGCAGCATGCCCCACAGCATGCGCACCAGTTCGTCCTCGAACGCGGGCTGGCCCAGCAGGGGCGAGTCCTCCAGCGCGGCGCTGCGGATGGCGCCCATGATGGCGCGCGTGGCAACGAACATCATGGCCGGCGTGGGAGCGCGCACCGAGGTGTCGCCCACCTCGATCAGCGGGCCAGCGCCAGGGCATTGCGCTCCGCCCCTTCGCGCAGCGCGGCCGTCACGCGGTCGTGGTGATCGATGCGCCAGCCCAGCCGCACCATGCCGCGCCGAACCCGCGAATGGCCGCCGGTGCCGAAGGCCGCCACCAACAGCCGAACCACGTCGCGCAGCACGGCCTGCACCTCACGCCGCTGGGCCACGGCCTCGTCCAACAGCTCGCGCAATTGCTGCTGCACGCGGTTGCGCTCGCGCTCCACCATGGCCAGCACGATGGCCTCCTTCGAGGGGAAATACTGGTAGAGCGTGCCGATGGAAAAGCCCGCCACCTGCGCGACCTTGTTGGTGGTGACGCCCTCCTCGCCTTCCTTTTCCACGATCTGGGCGGTGGCGCCGAAGATGGCCTCGATGGTCTGGCGCGCCCGCGCCTGCGTGGGCTGGCGGCGCATGCCGGAGGAACTGTCGGGGGATGGAGATTTCTTCAAAGGCGGCTTTCGAGCGGTGGACGCGGCACGGCAGGGCCAAGCCCTGGAAACTGAATGGTGCTCAGAAACGGTGGCGGCGGCAAGGGTGCCAGCGTCACTTGGCCCCAACCATCCGCCCCTTCAGCCGGCGGATGCCGTCGATTGCCGCTCGATCAGGCGAAAGCCAAGATCAAAGATGGTTTGCGGGCCCGCGTTGCCCCGGCAACGGTCGATGACCAGTTGCGCCGCCAGCCGGCCGATCTCCGGGCCATCGACATGCACAGTGGTGATCGAAGGCAGCATGTGCTCGCTGAAGTCGGCATTGCCAAAGCCGCAAATGGCGAGGTCCTGCGGCACCCGCAGCCCGCGGGCCGCGGCCTCGACGAGCACGCCATGCGCCAGCGTGTCCGAACTGCACGACACGGCCTGCAGCCGCGGCTCTTGCTCCAGCAGCTCCGCCAGGGCCCTTCGCCCCAGCGCCAGGCTGCTGGGTGCGGGTACCGTGGCGGTCGGCACGTCTCGCCCCAGGGTGGCGACGAAACCCTCGCGGCGCAGCATGGCTCGGTGATCGCCGCCCGTGGCAATTCCCACGCGCTGCCAGCCCCGGGACAGAAAGAACCCTGCCACCGCGCTGCCCACTTTCAGGTGCGAAAAGCCCACCACCATGTCCACGGGGCGGTCGCTCAGGTCCCAGGTTTCCACCACGGGAATGCCGGATCGGCGCAGCCGGTCGCGCGCGCGCTGCGATTGCACCAGCCCGGTCATCACCAGCCCGTCGGGCTGGCGGCCGATCATGGTGTTCAGCACGGCCTCTTCGCGCTCGGCGTCGTAGGCGGTCTGGCCCAGGATGAGCTGGTACCCCTCGGCAGCCAGCGTGGTCGTCAGGCTTTGCACGGTGGGCAGGAACTGCGACACCGACAGCGCCGGTACCACGGCCGCCACCATCAGGCTGCGGCGGGACTTGAGCCCCCCCGCCAGCAGGTTGGGGATGTAGCCCGTCGCCTCGACGGCCTGCTGCACCCGGGCCTTTGTCTTCTCGGACACCACCCCCGGATTGCTCAGCGCACGCGAGGCGGTGATCAACGACACGCCAGCGGCCTTGGCCACGTCGTGAAGCGTGGCCGCCTTGAAGTTGGAGGGGGCGTTCATGGGGGTTTCGGAGCACACCGGTCGGGCGAAAGACGAGGACCATACCGCATTCCACGGCACCGCCCGTGGCGAGTGCACCGCTGCATTCCAGAGCACGTCCCGGACGCCAGCGGCGGTCACGGACAAGGGGAAAACCCCCAGCAGAAAAGCTTGCCGACCGGAAATGACAACGATATCATTTCCAATGCGCGCACACAGCGCACCTGGAAAAATCATAAAAACATGTCGATCCTGTAATGTTTTTGGCGGGGCTTCACCTTCCAACCAAAAATGACAACGTTCGCATTTCCATTAGGAGACAAATCATGAAACGATTCCTGGCAGCCATTTCCCTCGGCATTCTGGCTCTCGGCGCCCAGGCACAGGCCTGGCCCGAAAAACCCGTGACCCTGGTCGTGCCCTTCCCGCCTGGCGGCTCGACCGACCAGGTCGCACGCGCCGTGGGGCCCCGGTTGACGGAGAAGTTCAAGCAGTCCTTCCTGGTGGACAACAAGCCCGGCGCCACCGGAACGATCGGCGCCACGTTCGTGCAGCGGGCCGCGCCCGATGGCTACACCTTCCTTGTGACCTCCCTGGGGCCGCTGGTCATCGTGCCGCACCTGCTCAAGGGCCTGCAGTACGACGCGCTGCATGGTTTCGACCTGATCACCGTGGCGGTGCAGTCGCCCAACGTGCTGGTGGTGCCGGCCAACTCCCCGCACAAGACCGTGGCCGACGTCATCGCCTACGAGAAAGCCAACCCCGGCAAGATGAGCTTCGCCTCGGCCGGCAACGGCTCGAGCGACCACCTCACCGCCGAGCTGTTCTGGCAGCAGACGGGCACCAAGGGCGTGCACATTCCCTACAAGGGCGGCGCACCGGCCCACACCGACCTGATCGGCGGTCAGGTGGATGCCTCGTTCCAGAACATCAACGCCGTGTCGCAATACATCAAGGCCGGCAAGATGCGCGCGCTGGCCATCACCAGCGCCAAGCGCTCGCCGGTGCTGCCCGACGTGCCCACGCTGGCCGAAGCGGGCGTGCCCAATGTCGAGGTCGCTTCGTGGCAGGCCATCGTCGCACCCAAGGGGCTGCCACCGGCCGTGCGCGAAAAGGCCCATGCCGCGTTCGTCGAGGCGCTCAAGGACCCGAAGGTGCGCGAGCAGTTCACGTCGATCGGCTTCGAGATGGTCACCAACACGCCCGAGCAGTTCGCCGCCTTCCAGCAGCAGGAGTTCGCCCGCTGGAAGAAGGTGATCGAGACCGGAAAGATTTCGATCGACTGACCCTCGCCCTGCCTGCCTGGCGCCTGCCCCCCGGTTTGCCCGAATGACCTGCACTGCACCATGACCGCTTCCTCGTCCCCCTCCTCTTTCAGCGACAGCATCGCCTGGGTCCGCATCTCATCGTGCTACCTGCCCCTGGCCAACCCCATCAGCGATGCCAAGGTGCTGACCGGACGGCAAAAGCCCATGACCGAGATCGCCATGCTGTTCGCCGAGATCGAGAGCAAGGACGGCCACCGGGGCCTGGGCTTCAGCTACTCCAAGCGGGCGGGCGGGCCGGGGCAGTTCGCGCACGCCCGGGAGGTCGCGCCGGCGCTGCTGGGCGAAGACCCGAGCGACATTTCCCGGCTGTGGACCAAGCTCTGCTGGGCCGGCGCGTCGGTGGGGCGCAGCGGCATGGCGGTGCAGGCCCTCGGCGCCTTCGACGTGGCGCTGTACGACCTCAAGGCGCACCGCGCGGGCCTGTCGCTGTCCAAGCTGCTGGGCTCGCAGCGCGACTCGGTGCGCTGCTACAACACCTCGGGCGGCTTCCTGCACACGCCGCTGGACCAGCTGCTGCGCAACGCCAGCGCCTCGCGCGAGCGGGGCATCGGCGGCATCAAGCTGAAGGTGGGCCAGCCCGACCATGCGCTCGACATCCAGCGCGTGGAGGCGGTCCGCAAGCACCTGGGCGATGCCATGCCCATCATGGTCGATGCCAACCAGCAGTGGGACCGCCCCACCGCGCAGCGCATGTGCCGCGTCTTCGAGCCCTTCAACCTCGTGTGGATCGAAGAGCCGCTGGACGCCTATGACTTCGAAGGCCACGCCGCGCTCGCCGCCCAGTTCGACACGCCGATCGCCACCGGCGAGATGCTCACCAGCGCGGCCGAACACGGCGAGCTGATCCGCCACCGCGCGGCCGACTACCTCATGCCCGACGCACCCCGCGTGGGGGGCATCACGCCGTTCCTCAAGATCGCCGCGCAGGCCGAGCACGCGGGCTTGAGCCTGGGCCCGCACTTCGCGATGGAACTGCACGTGCACCTGGGCGCGGTCTATGCCACCGAGCCCTGGGTCGAGCACTTCGATTGGCTCGAGCCGCTGTTCAACGAGCGCCTGGAAATCCGCGACGGCCGCATGATGGTGCCCACGCGCCCGGGCCTCGGCCTGAGCCTGAGCGAGCAGGCCCGCGGCTGGACGCGCGAAACAGCGGAGTTCGGCACCCGCGCGTGAGCCCGGCGCCATCGACAATCGAGCGGCATGCCGCATGCAAAGCCCCCAGAACATCGCCCCACCCACGACGACTGCCCCATGACAGATTCCGCTTCACCCACCCGCCCGCCCCTGACCGTGCAGATGCACGCGGCAGACAACGTGGCCATCGTCGCCAACGACGGGGGCCTGCCCGCAGGCACGGTGCTGGCCTCGGGTCTGACGCTCGTCGACCGCGTGCCCCAGGCCCACAAGGTCGCCCTGGAAGACATCCCACAGGGCGCCGCCGTGCGCCGCTACAACGTGCCCATCGGCTACGCCATCCAGCCCATCCCCGCCGGCAGCTGGGTGCATGAGCGCCTGCTGCACATGCCCGAGGCCCTGTCGCTGGAGGGCCTGCCCCTGGCCACCGTGCGCCCCGAGCCCCTGCCCCCGCTCACCGGCTACACCTTCGAGGGCTACCGCAACGCCGACGGATCGGTGGGCACCCGCAACATCCTGGCTATCACCCAGACCGTGCAGTGCGTGGCCGGCGTCACCGAATTCGCCGTCGCGCGCATCAAGGCCGAACTGCTTCCCCGCTTTCCCAATGTGGACGACGTGGTGGCGCTGGAGCACACCTACGGCTGCGGCGTCGCCATCGACGCGCCGGACGCCGTCATTCCCATCCGCACCCTGCGCAACATCAGCCTGAACCCCAACTTCGGCGGCGAGGTGATGGTGGTCAGCCTGGGCTGCGAGAAGCTCCAGCCCGAGCGCCTGCTGCCCCCGGGCAGCATCCCGCTGGTGGACGAGCGCAGCGTGGCCGACGTGGGCACCAGCGCCGAACCCAAGCTGGACGTGGTTTGCCTGCAGGACGACGCCCATGTGGGTTTCATGTCCATGATCGACTCCGTCATGCGGCAGGCGGAAAAGCACCTGGAGCGCCTGAACGCCCGCCGCCGCGAGACCGTGCCCGCCGCCGAGCTGGTGGTCGGCGTGCAGTGCGGGGGCAGCGACGCCTTCAGCGGCGTCACCGCCAATCCGGCCGTCGGCTTTTGCACCGACCTGCTGGTGCGCGCGGGCGCCACCGTCATGTTCTCGGAAGTGACCGAGGTGCGCGACGGCATCGACCAGCTCACCTCGCGCGCCAGCACCCCGGAAGTGGCCCAGGCCATGATCCGCGAGATGGCCTGGTACGACGCCTATCTGGACAAGGGCCGGGTGGACCGCAGCGCCAACACGACGCCGGGCAACAAGAAAGGCGGCCTCTCCAACATCGTGGAAAAGGCCATGGGCTCCATCGTCAAATCGGGCAGCGCCCCGATCTCGGGCGTGGTCTCGCCCGGGGACAAGGCCACGCAGAAAGGCTTGCTGTATGCCGCCACGCCGGCCAGCGACTTCATCTGCGGCACGCTGCAGCTCGCGGCCGGCATGAACCTTCACGTGTTCACCACGGGGCGGGGCACGCCCTACGGGCTGGCCGAGGTGCCGGTGATCAAGGTGGCCACGCGCAGCGATCTGGCGCGGCGCTGGCACGACCTGATGGACATCAACGCCGGGCGCATCGCGGACGGGCAGGCGACCATCGCGGACGTGGGCTGGGAGATGTTCCACCTGATGCTGGAGGTGGCCAGCGGGCGCAAGAAGACCTGGGCCGAGCAGTGGAAGCTGCACAACGCCCTCGTGCTGTTCAATCCCGCGCCCGTGACCTGAGCGGCCCGGCGGCACCGGCCGCCGAATGCGATGACGGCCGCGTCACGCGCCGACCAGCGCGCGCACCCAGGCCGGCAGGTCCACGGCTTTCTTGCGCGGAAAGTCCACCCAAATGGTCGTGGCACCGCCCGCCGCGCACACCACGCCCGGCCGGTCCACGCGTTCCATCGTGCCCCAGGTCTCGAACGTGGTGCGCCCCGGGTCGCTCACATAGAGCTTAAGCAGCACCTCGGCCGGGTACTCGAGCTGCTGGTAGAAATTGCAGAAGGCATTCACGATCACTGGCCCCTGGCCCTGCGGGTCGGGATTGCAGCCCGCCGCGACCAGCCAGTCGATGCGGGCCGTCTCCAGATAGCGGAAGTACACGGTGTTGTTCACATGGCCCATGGCGTCCATGTCGCCCCAGCGCACGGGAAAGCGCATCGTGTGCACGAGCGTCTTGGCTTCGGGAATCTCGATCTTCATCGGCGGCCTCGGTTGGTGCCGGGCGTGCGGGGCGGAATGCGCTGCAGACGGCCCGGCGAAGACTAGCGTCCACCCGCACAGCGTATCGCACGGCAGTCCCTGCACAGCGACCTTTTCCCAAACATGAGCACGGCGGCCAAAGCGGGACGGTCGCTCGACCACCTCACGGCTGAAACGCAGCATCCACGCGGTCCCGAGGCCTGGCTGCAGGCGATCGGGCTGCCCCGGAAAACCTGAGCGGTAGGCGAGTAGCGCGTCCGGTCTAAAACTGAATAATCCTCAGAAAACGGAGCCCGGCGGTGTTGCCGGGCCACCGCCGTTTCTGGAAAGCCGCCTCCCATGTCCGAGATCCCCGCCTCCCCCGACCCCGCAGCCGCCGCCGCAGCCACCCTCCCCGTGCGCAAGCTCGAAGTGGACCTGCAAAAGGGCTTCGCCCGCCACTGGCATGGCGGCGATGCCTTCCGCACGCAGTTCTTCAATGCGCTGTCGATGAGCTTTCCGGTGGGCGAGCAATTCTTCATCGATTCCGTGCGCGATGCCACGCCGTTGCTGGGCAATCCCCATGGGCCGCTGGCCACCCGCTTCCAGGCCCTGTTGCGCGGCTTCATCGGGCAGGAAGCCACGCACCGGCATCTGCATGGGCTCTACAACGCCGAGCTGGAGCGCCAGGGCCTGCAGAACCACTGGCAGCACTGGGCGCGCGGACGCATCGCCCGCCTGCACCTGCGCACCAAGAATCCGCTGCACGCCCTGGCGGTCACCTGCGCCTACGAACATTTCACGGCCCTGCTGGCCGATGGCACGCTGCGCCATGGGCGCTGGCTCGATGGCGCCGACGCCACGCTGCAGACCGTGTGGCGCTGGCATGCGGCCGAGGAGACCGAGCACCGTGCCGTCGCCTTCGATCTCTACCGCGCGGCGGGCGGCAGCAACGCCTGGCGGGTGCGCTGGTACTTGTATGTGGCGCTGGTATTCACCGTCGATGCGATGCGCCAGACGGTACTGAACCTGCAGCGCGACGGCACGCTGTGGCGCCCCTCAACGGCCTGGAGTGCGCTGCGGTTCTTCTGGGGACGCGATGGCGTGGCCTGGCGCTCGGTGCCGGCGCTGGTGCGCTACCTGCGCAGCGACTTCCACCCCGATCAGGAGCACGCATCGCCCACGGCCGCGGCGCTGGCCCAGCAATGGCTGCAGGCGAACGCCGAGCGCTTTCGCGTGGTGGGGCGCAGCTGATCTCATTACTATTATTTTTATAGCAAAACGCCCTAGTTCCCATTGCGCTGGAGGGCGATTTGGCTTGAAGACCCGCGAAGGCTCATCGCGCGGGTGAACCGGCAAATTCGCCGCGCTGCAGCTGCGACACATCGTTGCCCCGCGCGTCCCTGGCGCCGAGGTCCGCGCCCTTGGCGGCCAGGGCCTGCAGCAGTTCGGTCCGCTGGAACAGGGCGGCGTACATGGCAGCGGTCTGGCCGGCGTTGTTGCGCTGATCGGGGGCGCAGTCGGCCTGCACCAGCCGCCGCGCGATCGCCACCTCGCCCTTGAAGATCGCGCCCATCAGGGCAGTGTTGCCGCGCAGGTCCTGCACGCAGGGGTCGGCGCCGGCCTTGAGCAACTGCTCCACCACCTCGCGGTGCCCGTGGTAGGCCGCGAGGATGAGCGCGGTGTAGCCTTTTTCATCGCGGACATTGAGGTCGTAGCGGGCGGCGATGAACTCGCCGAGCATGTCACGCCGGCCCTCGCGGGCCGCATCGAAGAAGTAGCGGCGCAACTGCCGCTGGACCTGGGCCGGATCGGTCGGGGCTGCCGGCTCGGCCCCCGCCGCGGCTGCGGGTGGCGACGCAGATGCCGCCGCTGCCGTGCCTGGGACCGCACTGGGGGCCGCGCTGGGGGCCGCACCCGCTGCGCCAGCCGCCATCGCGCCCATGCACAGCACTGCCAGCACCCAGGGGCGCGATCGATGGGAAAGGGACATGCCGATCTCCTGGAAATGGGGGGACGGTCGTGGGAGGGGCACCGCCAGCGGCGCCCCTCAATGGATGCAGCACGCGGGCGCCAGAACGGCCCCCACGCGTGCATCGCATGCCCCGCGTCAGTCCTGCAGCGCCGAGGCCAGTTGCTTCACGCGGGCCAGGTCGCCCTTGGCCACGCGGGCCACGCCCGTGCCGTACTCGGGATCGGCCTTGTACAGGAACGACAGGATGATGTGCTTGCTCTCGGCATCGGCGCCGGCCAGCGATTCGCCGAAGCTCTGGATCAGGTCCTCGCGGTCCTTCTTGCCGTAGCTGCGGTACAGATCACCGGCCTGCTTGAAGTTCTGCTCCTTGCCGATCTTGGCCTGCTGCGTGGTGCCGGACAGCGGCAACTGGCTGTAGCGCGCCGCCGAGACCTGCGGGCGGGGCTCCAGGCGGCTGGGCTCGTAGTTCACGCCGCTGGTCGTCTGCCCGAAGTTCAGCGTGCCGTCCTGGTTGCCGTTGTTCACGCCGACGCGGGGGCGATTCACCGGCAGGCTCAGGCCGTTGGTGCCCACCCGGTACAGCTGCGTATCGGCGTATGAGAACACGCGGCCTTGCAGCAGGCGGTCTTCCGAGGGCTCGATGCCGGGCACCACGTTGGCGGGCGCCATGGCGACCTGCTCGGTTTCCTGGAAGAAGTTGTCCACGTTCTTGTTCAGCACCATCTGGCCGATCTTGCGCTCAGGCACATCGGGCCAGATCTTGGTGGCGTCCAGCGCGTTGAACTCGAACTTGTTCAGGTCCTCGGGCTTGAGCACCTGCACGTACAGGTCCCACTTGGGGAAATCGCCCTGCTTGATCGCGTTGACCAGGTCGTTGGTCATGTGGCTGTAGTCCTTGGCCTGGACGGCGGCGACCTGCTTGGGGTCGAGGTTCTTCAGCCCCTGCAGGCTCTTCCAGTGGAACTTCACGTAGTGCACCTGGCCCTGGCTGTTGACCAGCTTGTAGGCATGCACTCCGTTGCCGTCCATGAACCGGTAGCCGGCGGGCGTGCCCTCGTTCGAATAGAGCAGCGTGAGCGTGCGCGTGGCCTCCGGCACGTGCGAGAAGAAGTCGAAGCGGCGGGAATCGTCGTCCAGGTTGGTGCGGGGGTCCGGCTTGAACGCATGCACCATGTCGGGAAACTTGATGGCGTCGCGGATGAAGAAGGTGGGGAAGTTGTTGCCCACCAGATCCCAGTTGCCCTGGCTCGTGTAGAACTTGGTCGCGAAGCCGCGGGGGTCGCGCAGCGTCTCGGGAGAATGGTTGCCGTGCACCACGGAAGAGAACCGCACGAACACCGGGGTGCGTTCGCCGGCGCTGAACACCTTGGCCTGGGTCAGCGAAGACAGGTCTTCCGTCGCCACGAACTCGCCGCGCACGCCGGTGCCGCGGGCATGCACGACGCGCTCCGGAATGCGCTCGCGATCGAATCGCTGCAGCTTCTGGATCAGCTGCACGTCCTGCAGCAAGGTGGGGCCGTTCGGGCCGGCGGTCTGCGAATTCTGGTTGTCGCCCACCAGGGCGCCGTTGTCGCGCGTGAGGGCGGATTGGGCGAACGCCGCAGGCGCTACCAGCACGCCTTGCAGCACCAGCGCTGCGGTGAAGATTTTTCTGGTTGTCATGGAAACTCCGCTCCAGTCGTTAAGGGAAGCGAATGATCCACGTGGCGGAATGTCGCTCACAAGGGGGGTTTGGCTATGGCCGCGATGAATATTGCCGATGGGCCCCTCACAACCCTTTGGATGGAATGCCGTCAATGCCGGAAAGCGCGCGGACGGGCGCTATTAAAAAAATAGCAATTTACGAATCAAAACACCCCGCCGGTCGCTTTTTATTACATATCCGAAGCGCTTTCCGGGGTCTTTCGGTTAATTGCAGTCAGTCGAGCCAGCCCAGCAACGCCGCCTTGACCGCGGCCGCCGTCTTGTTGGGCGTCTGCAGTTTGGCAGTGGCGTTTTTGAGGTGAAACCGCACCGTGTTTTCGGAAACGTCCAGAATCTGCGCAATATCCGCCATGGTTTTCCCATCCGCCGTCCATTTGAGGGCTTCCAGTTCGCGCGGGGTCAGGAACGCCTTCTGGCGGGTGCCGTGCAGGGCTTTCATGGCACGGCCCATGGCCTCGTACGAGGCGCTTGCAAGGAACGACATGCGGGGCTCGTTCGCCTTGAGTTCCTCCTCTGCCAGGGGGACACGGGAGCGCACCAGGGTCAGAACGCCGCGCAGGCTGCCCACGCTCTGGTTGGCCTGCGACCAGCCGACCTTCAACCCATGGGACTGCGCTTCACGCCACAACTCGGGCGCCGAGGCGAAAAGCTCGTCGCTCCAGACCACGGGCCGCTCGGATTTGCGGCAATGGGCCACGGTGGGGTCGATATGGTGGTATTCGGCGACGGAATATCGCCTTTGCCACGCTTCCGGAAAATCGTCCACCTGGACCACCTGCGGGCGGGAGATGGGGACGGGAATGTAGAGGGTATACGCGCATCGCTCGAAACCCAATTCCGTCGCCGCGGACTTGATTTTGCCGAAGATTCTGTTCTTGCACGTCTCATTGGAGAAACATTCAGAAACCTTGTGCTGCCACGACTGCACTGCCATCACCACCCCTTTTTGATTAACTATTTATTAATCAGTCTACCCAGCAATGTTTTGGGAGGGCGCCCTTTTGCCATGCCGATTGGGATGCGCAATATGAAAACCGTGCATAACCCCACCCGATTCCAAGGACGCGCGGGGGGGCTGAACAGGGCTCAGCGGTGGGCCTGGATGGTCGCCAGAATGCCCAGGGTGAACATGCCGCACGCGGCCCATTGGGCAGGCGCCGGCCAGTGGCCGTCCCAGGCGAAGGAATAGAAGAGAGCGAACAGGGTCTCGCTCACGATCAGCTGGCCGCACAGGCTGGCGGACAGGCGCTGGCTGGCCACATTCCAGAGGATGGTGGCCAGCCAGGTCGCGCCCAGCCCGATCGCAAGGCAGACCAGCACAAAGGCGCCGAAACCTGGCTGCGCCGCCAGTTCTGCCAGAGGCGTGCCCTTCACCCCCCACAACAGCCATCCCCCCAGGCCCGTGGCCACGCCCAGCCAGTTGGCCCATTGGGTTGCGCCCACCTCCGGGTGGCGCTGCACCCAGGCCGAATTGAGGATGGCGAACGCCGTCCAGAAGACCAGTGCCACCAGCACGATGCCGATGCCGCGCCACCAGTACGCCCCGCCACCCGCAGCTGGCGATCCGCCCTCCCCGTGCGGCGCGAACGCCATCAGCGCCAGGCCCGCCAGGGTCAGGGCCAGCCCCGGCACCAGGGCCACCCAGCGCAGCCCCTTCGGCTTGCCCAGCAGCATGACCCACACCGGGATGGTGCCGATGATGAGGGCCGGCACCTCCACCCCCGCATCGCGGATCGCCAGCACCAGCAGCAGGTAGTAGCCAGTGAATCCCAGCACGCTCAGGCCCAGGGCGGCCCCGGCCTGGCGGGCGGTGGGCCAGCGCACCGCTCGGCGCGTGCCGGGGCGCAGGCCCCAGAGCAGCATGCCCACGGCCATGGCGCCGTAGGCCACGAAACGGCCAGCGGTGAGGTCCACCGACGCGAACCCGGCCGCCATGCGCGGCGCGACGAACACCAGCCCCCAGAGCGCGCCCGCGGCGAGCCCTGCCAGGATTCCAGTCAGCATCGGCCGGCGGTCAGACCGCGAAACCGTCGTCGGCGGCGATCACCGCGCCGTTCACGAAGTGGCTCTGGTCGCTGGCCAGCATCACGATGAGCGCATCCAGGTCCTTGGGCTGTCCCACGCGCTTGCGCGGCAGCATGTCCAGGAGCTTGCGGCCCTGCTCGGTCTGCCAGTGGTGGTGGTTGATCTCGGTGTCGATGTAGCCCGGGCACAGGGCGTTGACCGTGATGCCGAAGCGGCCCCATTCGAGCGCCATGGCACGCGTCATGTGCACCACGGCCGCCTTGCTCATGCAGTAGGCACCGATCTGCGGCAGCACCTTGAGGCCGGCCATCGAGGCGATGTTGATGATGCGCCCGCCGGTGAAGCTGCCCGGCGCCGCCCCGCGCGAGCGCGCCAGCATGCGCTTGCCGACCTCCTGAGCCACGAAGAAGGCGCCCTTCACGTTGGTGTCGAAGATGAAGTCGAAATCCTCGGGTTCCACGTCCTGCAGGCGCTGGGTGGTGGAGACGCCCGAGTTGTTGACCAGGATGTCGATGGAGCCCATCTCCGTCTCGGCGTGGGCCACGGCCGCCTTGATGGAGTCGTGGTCGGTCACGTCCAGCTCGATCACATGGGCGTCGCCGCCCTCGCCTTCGATGCGCGCGCGCAGCTCCTTGAGCTTTTCCACGCGCCGGCTGGCCAGCACCACGCCGGCCCCTGCGGCGGCCAGCGTGCGGGCGAACTGCGCGCCGAGCCCGCTCGATGCCCCGGTCACGAAGGCGACGCGCCCTTCCAAATCGATGCTGTAAGCCATGGGATGTCTCTCTTGTCAGAAAATAGAACGATCGTTCGATTGTCGGTTTTCCGTGAATACAATCTGTCCGACCGACGGACTGCGCGCAGGCCAGTCGCCCGCGGCGGATCACCCATTATCAAACCACCACGAGACACCCATGACCCCAGAAGAAATCCTCGCCCAACACGGCCCCCGCGAAGCCATGGAGTACGACGTGGTGGTCGTCGGCGGCGGCCCCGGCGGCCTGGCCACCGCCATCCGGCTCAAGCAGCTCGCCACCGAAAAAGGCCAGGACATCTCGGTCGTGGTGCTGGAAAAGGGCTCCGAGACCGGCGCGCACATCCTGTCGGGCGCCATCATGGACCCGAAGGCGCTGACCGAGCTGATCCCCAACTGGAAGGAACTGGGCGCGCCGCTCAACCAGCCCGTCACCGACGACGCCATGATCTTCCTGGGCGAAAAGTCGTCCTGGCGCACCCCCAATTTCCTGCTGCCGCAGTGCTTTCAGAACCACGGCAACTACATCGTGAGCCTGGGAAACGTGGTGCGCTGGCTCACCACCCAGGCCGAGAACCTGGGCGTGGAGATCTTCCCCGGCTTTCCGGCCGCCGAAGTGCTCTACAACGAAGACGGCTCGGTCAAGGGCGTGGCCACCGGCAACCTGGGCGTGAGCAAGGAAGGCGAGCCCACCGCCGACTTCCAGCTGGGCATGGAACTGCACGCCAAGTACACGATCTTCGCCGAGGGCGCGCGCGGCCACCTGGGCCGCCAGCTCATCAGCCGCTTCAAGCTGGACCAGGGGCGCGACCCGCAGGCCTACGGCATCGGCGTGAAGGAACTGTGGGAAATCGACCCCAAGCGCCACCAGCCCGGCTTCGTCATGCACACGGCCGGCTGGCCCATGGACAGCGACACCTACGGCGGCGCGTTCCTCTACCACGCCGAGGACAACAAGGTCACGCTGGGCTTCATCACCGGGCTGGACTACTCCAACCCCTACCTGAGCCCTTTCGAGGAATTCCAGCGCTGGAAGACGCACCCCAACATCCGCTACTACCTGGAAGGCGACGAGGCCAAGGGCATCAAGCCGGCCAAGCGCATCGGTTACGGCGCACGCGCCATCACGGCCGGCGGCCTGCTGTCGCTGCCCAAGACGGTGTTCCCGGGCGGCGCGCTGGTGGGCTGCGAGGCGGGCTACCTCAACGTGAGCCGCATCAAGGGCAGCCACGCGGCCATCAAGACCGGCATGCTGGCGGCTGAAGCGGCCTACGACGCGGTGCAGGCGGGACGCCAGCACGACGAACTCACGGCCTACCCCGAGGCGTTCGAAAAGAGCTGGCTCTACGCGGAGCTGAACAAGGCGCGCAACTTCAAGGCGTGGTTCAAGAAGGGCCTGGCCACCGCCACACTCATGAACGGCATCGAGCAGTTCGTGCTCAAGGGCAACATTCCCTGGACGCTGCATCGCGACAAGCCCGACCACGCCTACCTGAAGCCCGCGGCCGAGTGCAAGCCCATCGTGTACCCCAAGCACGACGGCAAGCTCACCTTCGACCGGCTGTCCAGCGTGTTCATCAGCAACACCAACCATGCCGAGAACCAGCCGGCACACCTGACGCTCAAGGACCCGAGCGTGCCGGTCAATATCAACCTCGCCAAGTACGCCGGCCCCGAGGCGCGCTACTGCCCCGCCGCCGTGTACGAGTTCGTGCCCGACGAGGCCAAGGGGGGCAATGCCCAGCGGCTGCAGATCAACGCGCAGAACTGCGTGCACTGCAAGACCTGCGACATCAAGGATCCGACGCAGAACATCGTCTGGGTCACGCCCGAAGGGGGCGGCGGCCCGAACTACTCCGGCATGTGAAGCCTCCCCCGCCCTCGCCAGGGCGACCCGAAGGGCCTGCGTTGCAGGCCCTTTTTTCGTGGCGATTCCGACGGCCTTTGCAGGAACGCGCCTACAGGACCCTCCTGACCCGCGGGCGAGACTGTCTGGCCTTTCCGCGCCGCGCACTGCAGCGCAGTATCAAGAACCACCACGCCATCGAAGCAGGAGACCCCATGGCCCGTTCCCCCGCCCCACGCTACCGCACCCACCGTCGCCCGCTCTGGCCCCTGGCCTTGGGCGCAGCCGCCGTGGGGGCAGCGCTGGCATTCTCGGCCAGCGCATCCGTGCGGGCCCCGCGGGGCATCGAGGTGGTGGAGGATTTCAACGTGGACCGCTATGCCGGGCACTGGTACGAGCTGGCCCGCATCGACCACCGTTTCGAAAAGGGCCTGGTCCAGACCAGCGCCCACTACAGCCGGGGCCCGGACGGATCGGTGCAGGTGCTCAACCGCGGGTTCGATCCGGCCCGCAAGCGCTGGCGCGAATCGCGCGGCCGGGCGGTGTTCATCGGCCGCCCCGACCAAGCATCGCTCAAGGTGTCGTTCTTCGGCCCCTTCTACGGCGGCTACCACGTGGTGGCGCTGGACGAGGACTACCGCTGGGCCATGGTCGTGGGCGCGAGCCTCGACTACCTGTGGATCCTGTCGCGCACCCCCACCCTGCCCCGCGGCGTGCGCCCCCGCCTGCTGGCCCAGGCACGCGCGATGGGCGTGGACATGGACCGCATCGTCTGGGTGCCGCAGGACGAGGACGGTGCTGTGCGCATCGCAGCCTGACGCGGCACAGCGCCAACGTCGCACCCCATTGCTCCCGAATTAATAGCATCCAAGGCAATAAGATCTAGGGCAATCGGCACTTTTCAGCACAAACCGATTGCCTTGGCCCGTCCAAGCCCCCCGGCACCTCCACGGTCACTGCGCGAACAAAGGCAGGTCGGCCCGCTTGAGCGTGCGCAGCACGAAGCTCGACCGGCTGTGGCGAATGCCCTTGATCTTGTAGAGCTTCTCGCGCAGCAGCCGCTCGTAATCGCGCGTGTCCTTGACCACCACGCGCAGCAGGTAGTCGTAATCGCCCGACACCAGGTGCGCCTCGATGACCTCGGGAATGCTGGCCAGGGTTTCGCCGAACTTCTCCAGCGTGTTGTCCGAATGGCTGTCGAGCGTGACCTGAACCAGCACCGTGTCGTTCAGATCGAGCGCCTTGGGGTTCAGGCGCACGGTGTAGCCCTCGATCACGCCCGCCTCCTCCATCTTCTTGATGCGGCCCCAGCAGGGCGACGGGCTCAGGCCCACGGCGTTGCCGATCTCCTGCAGGCTGGCGCGGGCGTCGGCCTGCAGGACGGAGAGGATTTTTCTGTCGAGGCGGTCCATGCACTGCATTGTTCTCCCAATTCACATATTTCAGAAGAATTTTCTGCAAATCTGGCATTTTTGAAGAAATTCAGAAAATCCATCCAGTGCCCGCACCGCATACTTCATCGATCAAGGCGCCCTTACCGGGGCGCACGAAACAGGCAGGGCCCCGGCGGATTACCGTTCGCCGGGGCGCTTGGCTTTCGAAAGCATGGCCTTCTGGATACACGGCAAGCCCCCGCGCACACCGCGGTCGGATCGCCCGGCGCGCACCGGCGCTGCAGTTAGAATCCGCCCGGTCAGGAGAGAGCGCCGCCCCGTCACCGGGATTGCCGGCGCCGCCGAAGGCGCAGGGTGACCCCGAACGCTCAGGCAAAAGGACTGGCAAAACGCCCGCAGGGATGCGGGCGTTCCCCTTGCTGGAGAGAGGTCCGCCGCGTGCGCGGGCCCACCGAAGGAGCAAGCCCCGCGCCGCCTTGGCACGTGGGTGAATCTCTCAGGTAAAGCGGACAGCGGGGCAAAGGCGTGGCCATGGGGCCGCGTTCCCATTTGCCCTTGCTGGAGATTGCCATGTCCGCCGCCGACGCCGCCCTGCTCACCACCCCGCTGAATGCCCTGCACCTCGAACTCGGGGCCCGCATGGTGACGTTCGCCGGCTATTCCATGCCCGTGCAGTACCCCGCCGGCCTGATGGCGGAGCATCTGCACACGCGCCAGGCCGCCGGCCTGTTCGACGTGTCGCACATGGGCCAGTTGCGTCTGGTGGGCAGCGATGCCGCGGCCGCCTTCGAATCCCTCATTCCCGTGGACGTGATCGACCTGCCCGTGGGCAAGCAGCGCTACGGCCTGCTGCTGAACGACGAGGGCGGCATCATCGACGACCTGATGTTCATCAAACAGGGCGAGGGCGACATCTTCGTGATCGTGAACGGCGCCTGCAAGGCCGGCGACATCGCCCACATCCAGGCCCGCATCGGCCAGCGCTGCGAGGTCGTCCCCATGCCCGACCATGCGCTGCTGGCGCTGCAGGGCCCGCAGGCCGTCGCGGCGCTGTCGCGGCTGGCGCCCGGCATCGAGCAGCTCGTCTTCATGACCGGCGGGCGCTACGATATCGCGGGCTGCGAGGCCTTCGTCACCCGCAGCGGGTACACGGGCGAGGACGGGTTCGAGATCTCGGTGCCCGCATCGCAGGCCGAAGCGCTGGCGCGCGCCCTGCTGGCGCAGCCCGAGGTGAAGCCGATCGGCCTGGGCGCGCGCAACTCGCTGCGCCTGGAGGCGGGCTTGTGCCTGTACGGCAACGACATCGACACCACCACCACGCCCCCCGAAGCCGGCCTGAACTGGGCCATCCAGAAGGTGCGCCGCACGGGCGGTGCGCGGGCCGGCGGCTTTCCCGGCGCTGCCAAGGTGCTGGCGCAGATCGACGACCCGGCCACCCTGGCGCGCAAGCGCGTGGGCCTCACGGCGCTGGAGCGCGTGCCCGTGCGCGAACACACCCCGCTGCAAAGCGCCGAGGGCGAGGCCCTCGGCGAGGTCACCAGCGGCCTGCTGGGGCCGAGCGTGAACCAGCCCATCGCCATGGCCTACGTGCCCCCGGCGCTGGCCGCCATCGGCACCCGCGTGCAGGCCATCGTGCGCGGCAAGCCGGTGCCCATGCAGGTGTGCGCGATGCCTTTCGTGGCGCCCCGCTACTACCGCGGCTGAAACGGGCAGCCGGGGCCACCGCCAAGGCGGCGGCCACCGCTACATTCCAGATTCCTTTTCTTCATTTTTCAGGAGCCCCCATGACCGTTCAATACTCCCGCGATCACGAGTGGATCGACGCCGCCGATGCCAACGCCGCCGTGGTCGGCATCACTGTCCATGCCCAGGATGCCCTGGGCGACGTGGTGTTCGTGGACCTGCCCGAAGTCGGCAAGACCTTCTCGCAGGGCGGAGTGGCCGGCGTGGTCGAGTCCGTCAAAGCCGCCGCCGATGTGTACATGCCCGTCTCGGGCGAGGTGGTGGAAGTGAACGAGGCGCTGCGCGCCGACCCCTCGCTCGCCAACTCCGATCCCTTGAACGCCGGCTGGTTCTTCAAGGTCAAGCTGTCCGAGCCGGCCCAGTTGTCCGGCCTGATGGACGAAACGGCTTACACCGATTTCGCCAAGAACGCCTGAGCCTTTTCCTTCCCCTTTCTTTTTCCGTCCACGGTCCTCTTCCATGCTGATGCAATCCGCCCTGCCGCTTGGCGCGCTTGAAAACGCCACCGAGTTCCTGCCCCGCCACATCGGCATCGACGGGGCGGACGAACAGCACATGCTCTCCGCCATCGGCGAGGCCTCGCGCCGCGCGCTGGTGGACGGCATCGTGCCGCGCTCCATCGCACGCAGCCGGGCCATGGACCTGCCGCCCGCCACGACGGAAGCCGCGGCACTGGCCGAGCTGAAGGCCATCGCCGCACAGAACCAGGTGCTGCGCAGCTTCATCGGCCAGGGCTACCACGGCACGCACACGCCCGGCGTCATCCTGCGCAACATCCTGGAGAACCCCGCCTGGTACACGGCCTACACGCCGTACCAGGCCGAGATCTCGCAGGGCCGCATGGAGGCGCTGGTCAACTTCCAGACCATGGTGTGCGACCTCACGGCCATGCCCATCGCCAACGCCTCCATGCTGGACGAGGCGACCGCGGCGGCCGAGGCCATGACGCTGGCCAAGCGCTCGGTCAAATCGAAAAGCACGCGCTTCATCGTGGCCGGCGACGCGCACCCGCAGACCATCGAGGTGATCCAGACGCGCGCCGCGCCGCTGGGCATCGAGGTGGTGCTGGCCAATTCGCTGGCCGAGTGGAATGACGCGCTGGACGGCGACTACTTCGCCGTGCTGGCGCAGTACCCCGCCACCAGCGGCCGCATCGACGACCTGGCGGCCGATGCCGCCAAGGCGCATGCCAAGGGCGCGGCCTTCATCGCCGCGGCCGACCTGCTGGCCCTCACCCTCATCACGCCGCCCGGCGAATGGGGCGCGGACATCGTGGTGGGCACCACGCAGCGCTTCGGCATGCCCATGGGCGCGGGCGGCCCGCACGCCGCCTTCATGGCCTGCCGCGACGAGTACAAGCGCTCCCTGCCCGGCCGCCTGGTCGGCGTGAGCGTGGACGTGCACGGCAAGCCCGCCTACCGCCTGGCGCTGCAGACGCGCGAGCAGCACATCCGCCGCGAAAAGGCCACCTCCAACATCTGCACGGCCCAGGTGCTGCCTGCCGTGGTGGCCAGCATGTACGCCGTCTACCACGGGCCCCAGGGCCTGATGCGCATCGCCCAGCGCGTGGCCGCCTACACCGCCATCCTGGCCAAGGGGCTGGAGCAACTGGGTGCGCCGCTGCGCCCGCAGGCCGCCTTCGACACGCTGTCGCTGCACACCGAAGGCGCAACGCAAGCCATTGCGGCCCGCGCCGTCTCGCTGGGCGCCAACCTGCGCGTCTATTTCGAGAACTACCTGTGCATCTCGCTGGACGAGACCACCACGCGTGCCGACATCGAGCTGCTGTGGAAGGTGTTCGCCCGGGACGGCCAGGCGCTGCCCACTTTCGCCGCCTTCGAAAAGGGCGTGGAGCCGCTGATCCCCACGGGGCTGCGCCGCACCAGCGCCTTCCTCACGCACCCGGTGTTCAACACCCACCATTCCGAGACCGGCATGCTGCGCTACATCCGCCAGCTGTCCGACAAGGACCTGGCGCTGGACCGCAGCATGATCCCGCTGGGCAGCTGCACCATGAAGCTGAACGCGACCAGCGAGATGATCCCCATCACCTGGCCCGAATTCGCGAATGTGCACCCCTTCGCCCCGGCCGACCAGCAGCGGGGCTACCGCCTGCTCGACGAGCAACTGCGCGCCTGGCTGTGCGAGGCCACGGGCTACGCCGGCATCAGCCTGCAGCCCAACGCGGGCTCGCAGGGCGAATACGCCGGCCTGCTGGCCATCAAGGCCTACCACGCGGCCCAGGGCGAGGGCCACCGCAACATCTGCCTGATCCCCAGCAGCGCGCACGGCACCAACCCCGCCAGCGCCCAGATGGTGGGCATGCATGTGGTGGTGACGGCCTGCGATGCCAACGGCAACGTGGACCTGGCCGACCTGCGCGCCAAGTGCGAGCAGCACAGCGCGCACCTGGCCTGCGTGATGATCACCTACCCCAGCACGCACGGCGTGTTCGAGACGCAGGTGAAGGAACTGTGCGCGCTCGTGCACCAGCACGGCGGGCGCGTGTACGTGGACGGCGCCAACATGAACGCCCTGGTGGGCGTGGCCGCCCCCGGCGAATTCGGCGGCGACGTGAGCCACCTGAACCTGCACAAGACCTTCTGCATCCCGCACGGCGGCGGCGGCCCCGGCGTCGGCCCCGTGTGCGTGGTGGCCGACCTGGTGCCCTACCTGCCGGGCCACCGCACCGCGGCCGCGCAAGGCGCCCTGGGTGCCGACGCGAACGCTGCCAACGGCGTGGGCGCGGTCAGCTCCGCCCCGCTGGGCAATGCCGCCGTGCTGCCGATCAGCTGGATGTACATCCGCATGATGGGCGCCGAGGGCCTGCAGGCCGCGACCGAGACGGCCATCCTGTCGGCCAACTACATCAGCGCGCGCCTGAAAGACCACTACCCCACGCTGTACGCGAGCGCCAACGGCCACGTGGCCCACGAATGCATCCTGGATCTGCGGGGCCTGAAGGAAACCAGCGGCGTGATGGCCGAGGACGTGGCCAAGCGTCTGATCGACTACGGCTTCCATGCGCCCACGCTGTCGTTCCCGGTGCCCAACACGCTGATGGTGGAGCCCACCGAAAGCGAAACGCTGTCCGAGCTGGACCGCTTCATCGACGCGATGATCGCCATCCGCGAGGAGATCCGCCAGATCGAATCTGGCGCCTGGCCGCAGGACGACAACCCGCTCAAGCACGCGCCCCACACGGCCGAGAGCCTGCTCGCCCCGGAATGGACGCGGCCCTACGCCCGCGAGACCGCGGCCTTTCCGGTGGACGCCTTGCGCCGCAGCAAGTACTGGTCGCCGGTCGGCCGCGTGGACAACGTCTGGGGCGACCGCAACCTGTCGTGCAGCTGCATTCCGGTCAGCGACTACGCGTGACGGCGAGGGGTGCGCCGGCCGCGCCACGGGCCCGGCCGGCCTGGCCCTCAACATGGGGTGACAGGGCCGCGGGCAGACTCTTTAAGATCGCGGGCTACCTTTTTTCAGGAGATGCTTTCGTGCGAAATTCCTTGTGCGCCCTGCTTGCCGGGCTTGTGATCGTTCCCGCCGCCATGGCGCAGACCGCCCCCGTCACCCTGCCCAGCGGGCTGGTGTACGAGTCGCTGAAAGAAGGCACCGGCACCTCGCCCAAGGCCACGGACACCGTCAAGGTGCACTACAAGGGCACGCTGCCGGACGGCAAGGAGTTCGACAGCTCCTACAAGCGCGGCGAGCCCACCGAGTTTCCGCTCAACCGCGTCATTCCCTGCTGGACCGAAGGCGTGCAGCGCATGAAGCCGGGCGGCAAGGCCAAGCTGACCTGCCCGCCGGCCATCGCCTACGGCGAGCGCGGCGCGGGCGGCGTCATTCCCCCCAACGCCACGCTGAACTTCGAAATCGAACTGATCTCGGTCCGCTGACCCGTCCGAGGGCCCGCCATCCATGCTGCTCCAGGTCGGCGAGCTGGCCCGGCGCACCGGCCTCACGGTGCGCACGCTGCACCATTACGACGAGGTGGGTTTGCTCAAGCCCTCGGGCCGGTCCGAGGCGGGTTACCGCCTCTATAGCCCGTCCGACGTGCAGCGGCTGCACGGCATCCAGACGCTGCGACAGATGGGCCTGCCGCTCAGCGACATCGCGGCCCTGCTGGCGGGCGACGACATGGCGCCCGAGCAGATCATCGGGCAGCAGATCCGCGCGCTGGACCAGCAGATCGCGCAGGCCACCGAGCTGCGCGGCCGCCTGTCGCTGCTGCGCGACGGGCTGGAGGCCGGCGCCGAGCCCGACATGGGCGACTGGCTGCAGGCGCTGGCGCTCATGGCCACCTACGGCAAATACTTCAGCGCGGCCGAGCTCAAGCACATCTTCTCCCATTGGCACCGCATCGAAGCGGACTGGCTGGTCGTCAGGGACCAGGTGCGCCAAGCCATGGACGAGGGCCTGCCGATCGATGCGCCCGCAGTCCAGGCGCTGGCCTACCGATGGATGGCGCTGATGCTGCACTGGATGGACGGCGACATGGACCTGCTGGAACGCTGGGGCCACATGTTCCGCACCGAGCCCAGCACCCAGGGCCGCAACCATGCGCCGCCGGGCGACATGATCCGGTACATCGAAGGCGCCATCCAGTTGCGCATGGACCTGCTGCTGCGCTACCTGGACCGTGACGACCTGCGCCGGCTGGGCCAGGTACACCACACGCAATGGCAGCACCTGGAACAGGAAGTGCAGCAGTTGCTGGACCAGGGCATTCCCCCAGGCCATCCGCGCGCGCGGGCGGCCGCCGCGCATTGGGACACCCTGTTCGGCACCCTTTGCCGCCAAGACGCCGGGCTGCGCGCCAAGCTGATGCGCGCATCAGCCAGCGAGCCCCTGCTGCGCGCCGGCTCTCCCTTGAGCGAGCCCGTGCGCAACTACCTGCACGCCGTGCCGCGCCTGCCAGCCGCCGCGCCATCGCCCTGAAAAAAATGGCTTGACCCTCACGCTACGTGAGGCTTCACAGTCGGCCCCCATCGCTGCCCCTGCGCAGCCAACGGACCGACCCATGACCCCTTCGCCCCACCACCCGCGCGCCGCATTGCTGCAGGACTCCAACTTCCGCTGGATGGTCAGCGGCACGGCCCTCACTCTTCTGGGCGACCAGTTCACGCTCATCGCCCTGCCCTGGCTCGTGCTGCAGATGACCGGCGACACCCTGGTGCTCGGAACGGTGCTGGCACTCATGAGCGTGCCGCGCGCGCTGTTCATCCTGATCGGCGGCGCCCTGGTGGACCGCCACTCGCCCAAGCAGGTGCTGATGCGCACCAAATACGCCAACCTGGCCTTGCTGGGCCTGCTCAGCGGGCTGGTGCTGACGAGTGCGCTCACGCTGTGGATGGTCTATGCCCTGTCGCTGGCCATCGGCCTGGCCACCGCCTTCAGCATCCCGGCCGGCACGGCCATGCTGCCGCACGTGGTGCCGCGCACGCAGCTGCAGGCGGCCAACGGCATCAGCATGGGCCTGCGGCAGCTCACGATGTTCCTGGGGCCGCTGCTGGCCGGCCTGCTGATCGCCCTGTTCGGCGACGGCAGCCGTGCGGACGGCGCCGGCACCATGGCCAACGCAACGGGCATCGGCATTGCCTTCGGGCTCGATGCGCTCAGCTTCGGCGTGTCGGCCTGGACGCTGTCGAAAGTGCGCCTGCTGGCCACGGCGCCAGCCACATCCGCCAGTCCCGACCGCCCCGCCGGACAGGGCACCGCCCCGCCCGCGGTGCTGGCTTCGGTGGCGCAGGGCCTGGCGCACTTCTGGCGCGACCGCGAATTGCGCACCTGCTTTCTCTACTGGAGCGCCGTGGCGGTGCTCATCATGGGGCCGCTGCACATCGCCATGCCGGTGCTGGCGAGCAGCCTGCCCCACCTGGGCGCCGCCGCGTTCGGCGCGCTGGTGGGCGCCCACGGTGCCGGCACGCTCGCGGGCATGGTGGCCTCGGGCATGCTGCCGCGCCTGCGCTGGGGCAGCCTGGGGATGACGCTGCTGGCATTCGACGCCACCATCGGCCTGCTGTTCATGCCCATGGGCGTGATCGGCGCCCTCTGGCAAGGGGTTGCGCTCATGCTGGCCATCGGCCTGCTGGGCGGCTTCATGCAGGTGCGCATCTTCACGTGGATCCAGCAGCGGGTGCCGCCGGCACTCATCGGCCGGGCGATGGCGCTGTTCATGTTCATCTTCATGGGGCTGGCGCCGATCTCCGCCGCCGCCACGGGTTGGGCCATGAAGGGCATCACGCTGGCCCAGCTGTTCGCGGCCTGCGGCGGCGCGCTGGTGGCGGTGGCGGCGCTGGCCTTCCTGCTCACGCCGCTGCGGCAGGTGAACGACGCGCCGGGCACCGTGCCGCGCTGAACCGCGGCGTGGCGTCACCGGCCCGGTGGACGCTTGCCGATGGCCGGAAAGGGCTTCGCCGCGCCGCCGCGTGAAAGGCACTTCCTGCAGCAGGCCACCGGCTGGCCGGCACCCAGGGGCGGGCGTACACTGAGCCCCTTCCGTGCGGCGCTGGCGCCGCTGCCGCTCTGCCTGCCGTCGCTGTCCCGCCCATGAGCCGTCCTGATCTTTCCCTGCTCCTGCCCCCGGGCTCGGAGAACCCGCCCGCGCCCATTCCGCCCGAGCGCCGCGCGCCCGCGAGCCGGGCTGAGGGCCCCGTGGCCGCGCTGATCGGCGAATTGCGCGCCTACCAGGCCGAGCTGGAGGTGCAGAACAAGGTGCTGCGCTACAGCCAGGCCGCGGCGGAAAGCGCCTCGGAGCGCTTCGAGACGCTGTTCGCCAGCGTGCCGCTGTCGCTCATGGTGCTCGACGAACATGACATGGTGGTGCAGGCCAACTCCATGGCGCACCGCTCCTTCCAGCCCACCGAGGCCGACCGTCCCGTCACCTCGCTCATGCCGTTCGTGAGCGCGGCCGACGCCGAACGCGTGCGCGAGGCTTTCGCGCAGGCGCGCGAACTCGGCCACAGCGAGGCGACCGAGGTGGTGTTTCCCGTGGGCTCGGGCGGCACCATCACCGGCGACCTGCACATCGCCCGCATTGAGGCGCCCCAGGAAAGCGGCCCGCCGGTGCTGCAATTCCTGTGCGCCGTGATCGACCAGGGACCGCTGCTCACCGAGCGCCAGGCGCTGCAGCAAAGCGCCCAGGCCCTGCAGGAGCGCAATGCCCAGCTGCACGCCAGCGAGCGGCGGCTGGAGGCGGTGATCAACTCCGCCCTCGATGCCATCCTGTGCGTGGACCAGCACCAGCGCATCACCGTCTTCAACCCCACGGCGGCCGCGCTGTTCCAGTGCGCCACGGCCGACGCCATGGGCAGCCGGCTCGACCGCTTCCTGCCCGATGCGGCGCAGGCGCTGGCGTTCGCGCAGCTCACCACGCAGGCCGTGCTGGGCGAGATGGTGGCCTGCACCGCCAGCGGCAAGGAGCTGGCGGTGGAGGTGAGCATGTCGTTCGAGCGCCATGCCGAGGGCGAGACCACCACCGTCTTCGCGCGCGACCTCACCGGCCGCAAGAAGGCCGAAGCCCACCGCAGCGAGCTGGAAGCGCAGCTGCGCGAGTCGCACAAGATGCAGGCCGTGGGCACCATGGCCGGTGGCATCGCCCACGACTTCAACAACATCCTGAGCGCCATCCTGGGCAATGTCGAACTGGCCAAGGCCGACTGCGACGCCGCCTCGCCCGTGCTGGAGAGCCTGCGCGAGATCGACAAGGCCGGCCGGCGCGCGCGCGACCTGGTTCGCCAGATCCTCACCTTCAGCCGCAACGAGCCGCCGCAGCGCACCGCCGTGAGCGTGCACGACGCCATGCACGACACCGAGCGGCTGCTGCGCGTGACCCTGCCGCCCGCCATCGAGCTGCGCATGCGCCTGGATGCGGGGCTGCCGCCCGTGCTGGCCGACGCCACCCAGGTCGAGCAGGCGCTGCTCAACCTGTGCACCAACGCCATCCATGCGATCGGCGAGGCGCGCGGCATCGTCAGCATGGAGGCCTCGGCCCTGGAGCCCGACCTGCGGCTGTGCGAGCGCCTGGGCCTGCCCCTGGGCGAGTACGTCGCGCTCACCGTGGTGGACAACGGCCCGGGCATCGACGCGGCCACGCAGCAGCGCATCTTCGAGCCCTTCTTCACCACCAAGCCCGTGGGCCAGGGCACGGGCCTGGGCCTGGCCGTGGTGCACGGCGTGATGCGCACGCACGGCGGCGCGGTGGATGTGCACAGCGCTCCCGGCGAAGGCAGCCGCTTCACGCTTTACTTCCCCGTGGCGCCGGATTCGGCACCGAGCGCGCCGCCGCACGCCCCCCAGCCCGCCCGCCCCGCCGCCCCGTGCAGAGCGCGGACGAGCGCACGCGCACGTGATGTACGTGGACGACGACGAGGCGCTGGTCTTCCTCGTGCGGCGCCTGCTGCGCCGCCGCGGCTACCAGGTGACCGGGTTCACCGATCCGCACGAAGCCACCGAGGCCCTGCGCGCCGACCCGCGCAACTACGACC
>NZ_BAAJYR010000011.1:0-46921 GCF_057546605.1 Acidovorax sp. KPB24-03
CTGCAGGCCCTGGCCGACTGGGCACCGGGCGCAGGCCATGCCACGCTGGCAGCCACCTGCAAGGCCTTGGCCGATGCCGCGGTGGCCGGCCTGGCTTGCACCCTGCCGGGTCCCACGGGCGAGCGCAACCAGTACACACTGGCGCCCCGCGCCCGCACGCTCTGCCTGGCCGACAACGACAGCGATCGCCTGATCCAGCTGGCGGCGGTGTTGGCGGTCGGGGGCAGCGCGGTGTGGCCGGCGGCCGAAGCCAGCGCCCTGCATGCCCGGCTGCCCGCCAGCGTGCAAACACGCGTGGCCTTGGTGAACGACTGGCGCAGTCCCGGCGTGGCGCTGGACGCCGTGCTGCACCAGGGGAGCGCCGAAGCACTGGCGGCACTGTGCCAGCAGATGGCACAGCGGCCGGGCCCCATCGTGGGCATTACCACGCTGGCAGCGGGAACCACGGTGGTGCCGCTGGAGCGGCTGGTGATTGAACGCGCCCTGAGCGTGAACACCGCAGCGGCGGGCGGCAATGCCAGCCTGATGACCATGGCCTGACGCGCGGCAAAGGGGCCCATGGTCAAAATGGCCTCCAGAGCATGATCGACTAGGGCATATTGCTATAAATTTAATAGCAATCGATTGTCAGCCGCTAATGGCCACGCGCGGTCGAAGCCCGCGGTGCGCGGGCTGCCGGCCTACCGCTGCGGCACAGGCTCATCCTGCGGATGCGCCAGCCCTCGCATGATCTGAACGACCTGTGGCTGGTCCACCAGCACGCACGGTTTGCCCGTGCGCTTGCAGTGGTCCTGCACCCGCCAATAGTCGTCATGGCCGACGCAGCCGGTCTGGCAGATGACGAAGTCGGCGGCGATCAGGCTGGCTTCCAGCGCCGCATTTCCGCCGGACAATGCGGCGGCGCTTTCTTCCACCGCCGCTTCCGGCTTGCGGCCCACCGGCTGCGCGATCAGGCTGCCCGCGGCATCCGGCGCAATGCAGACCACGGACCGCATGGCCCCTGGCGGGGCCGATAGCGTTTCACTCGCCACCGCCCGCAACGCCATGGCAGGCACAGGCATGGTGTGATGGGAGCGTGCGGCCCGCCACTGCCAGTGCAGCACCTCGCGCATCAGCTCATGAATGCGCTGCCCCAGGGCTTCGATCTGCCGGCCCATGGCGCGCCGCCGAGCCGGGCATTGGAGCGCAGCGGCGTTCCCTTCGGCGGCTTCCTCGCGGGCGAATGCCAGCGCCGTCTCGGCCACGATGGCCCGTGCCCGCAGGCGGATGGCCTGGGCCTGCAGACGCTCGATCTCGGTGGCCTGCATGGCCAGCAGGCGGCTGCAGCGAATCTGCGCCCGCCCATACCCGTCCAGAAGGACCCGGTGTTTCTCAATGAGATCTTCCAACGGCGTGGCGGTCATCTGCGCTCCCTTTTTCAAACCGATGCGGGACGAGCCCGATGTCCAGCGCGGCGCATCGGGCTGCGCCCCTGCTCGACCCGCAGTGAACTGCTGAGGTGCCGCTGCGATCGCGGCATATTTGATTGATAACCATTCTCATTTAATGATACACTGGCGTCAATCGTTGACCAGGGCCTTCGGTGGCTTCTTCTCAGAATCCACCGCCAAGCCCGGTCAGCCCCCAACCGGTTTCATCGTGGGGCGACTCCCGGACTCTCCGTCCGACGGGTCGTTTTTTGCCAGCCAACGGGCGTGCTCGCGTAGCCAGGCTTTTTTTGCGATGAATGCATCCGTTCGAACGAATGAACGGCGTCCTTTGCAGACTGCAAATGCCGCGCGGCCTTCACCGGCGTGTGAGCGCCTGCCGCCAGCATCATTCCCTCGCCCTTGCCGGCAGCCCTGGGGCCGGCGCCAGCCTCCATGGCCCCTGCGCCAGGGGCCATGGATCGTCGGCATCAACCGAACACGATCTCGAAATCGCTGTCCGATGCGCTGAGCTGGATCTGGCGGATCACGTGCGCGTCCACGGACGATTGCAGGAACTGCATGGCCAGGCGCGGCAGCAGGTTCTGCGTGATGATGCCGTCCACCATGCGCGCGCCGGATTCGACCTCGCTGCAACGCTGGCGAATCAGCTGCACCGCGGCCTCGTCGAACGTGAACTGCGCGTTGTGCCGCTCCAGGATGCGCGTCTGGATGCGCTGCAGCTGCAGGCGGATGATCTGGTCCAGCATCGCGTCGGAGATGGGGAAGTACGGCACCACCACCAGCCGGCCCAGTAGCGCGGCCGGAAACTTTTCGAGCAGCGGCTGGCGCACGGCCTTGGCAAGCGCCTCGGGCGGCGGCACCAGATCGGGGTCGCGGCACATGCCGGCGATCAGTTCCGAACCCACGTTGGAGGTCAGGATGATCACCGTGTTCTTGAAGTCGATGTAGCGACCTTCCCCGTCTTCCATCCAACCCTTGTCGAACACCTGGAAGAACAGCTCGTGCACGTCGGGGTGGGCCTTCTCGATCTCATCGAGCAGCACCACGCTGTAGGGGCGGCGGCGCACGGCCTCGGTCAGCACACCGCCTTCGCCGTAGCCCACGTAGCCGGGCGGCGCCCCCTTCAGGGTCGAGACCGTGTGCGCTTCCTGGAACTCGCTCATGTTGATGGTGATGAGGTTCTGCTCGCCACCATACAGCGCCTCGGCGAGCGAAAGCGCGGTCTCGGTCTTGCCGACGCCCGACGGACCTGCCAGCAGGAACACGCCGATGGGCTTGCCCGGGTTGTCCAGCTGCGCGCGGGCGGTCTGGATGCGCCGCGTGATGGCCTCCAGGCCGTGCCGCTGGCCGATCACCCGCTTTTCCAGCGTGTCCGCCAGGGTGAGCACCGATTTGACTTCGTCGCGCACCATGCGGCCCACCGGAATGCCGGTCCACTCCGCCACCACGGCGGCCACCACGCTGGCATCGACCACGGGCTGCAGCAGTGGGTCCTCGCCCTGCATGCGCAGCAGTTCACCGCGCAGGCCGCTCAACTGGTGGACAGCCGCGGGGTCCGCCCCATCGCCCTGCGCTGGCGCAGGTGCCGAATCGGCCGGCCCCTGCGCATCGGCGGGTGCCACGGTGCCGCCCTGCGCGGCGCTTTCGGCGGGCGGCGCAGCTTGTGCCGCGGCCTCCTTGGCCACGCGGCGGGACAGCACGGCAGCCTCCGCGTCCACGATCTGCTGCACCATGGCCTTTTCGCTTTCGAAGCGGGCCTTGAGCACCTCATGCTCCGCCTCCAGCCGCGCCAGCGACGCATTGATTTCATCGAAGCGTTCGGTCTCGCCCACGCCCAGGTCCAGTTCGCGCTGCACGATGTCCTTTTCGACCGCCAGCGACTCCAGTTGCCGGATCACGGCCTCCAGGCGCGCCGGGGTGGCATGCAGGCCCATCGCCACGCGCGAGCAGGCGGTGTCCAGCAGGCTCACCGCCTTGTCGGGCAATTGCCGCGAGGGAATGTAGCGGTGCGACAAGCTGACCGCGGCGGCCACCGCGTCGTCGCCGATGCGCACGCGGTGGTGGCCTTCCAGCTTGGCGGCCACGCCACGCAGCATGAGCACGGCCTTGGCTTCGTCCGGCTCGTGGATCTGCACGAGCTGGAAGCGCCGGGTGAGCGCCGGGTCTTTCTCGATGTACTTTTTGTACTCGGCCCAGGTGGTGGCGCCGATGGTGCGCAGCACGCCGCGCGCAAGCGCCGGCTTGAGCAGGTTGGCCGCATCGCCCGTGCCGGCCTGCCCCCCCGCGCCGATCAGCGTATGGACCTCGTCAATGAAGAGCACGATGGGCGCCGTGCTGGCCTGCACCTCGTCCAGCAGGGCCCGCAGGCGGTTCTCGAACTCGCCCTTCATGCTGGCGCCGGCCTGCAGCAGGCCGATGTCCACGACGCGCAGCTGCACGTCCTTGAGCGGCGGCGGTACATCGCCCGCCGCGATGCGCAGCGCCAGGCCTTCGACCACGGCCGTCTTGCCCACGCCAGCCTCACCGACGAGGATCGGGTTGTTCTGGCGGCGGCGCATCAGGATGTCGACCATCTGGCGGACTTCTTCGTCGCGCCCGGTGACGGGGTCCAGCTCTTGCTGGCGCGCGCGCTCGGTCAGATCGACCGTGTATTTCTGCAACGCCTCGCCACGCCCCGTGCCGGCCGGGCCTGTGGCACCACTGGCCTCGCCGGGCACGCCCGAGAGGCCGGAACCGTCTGCCGCGCCCAGGCGCGATTCCGGCGAATCGGGCAGCAGCCGCGCGAACGCGTCGCTCAAGGCCGGCTCCGTCAAGCGGCCCAGTTCGCTGGAGATGGCCCGCAATTCATTGGCCAGGGCACGCGTGCGCACCATGCCGGAGAGCCAGTAGGCACTGCGGATCTGGGACTCGCCGAACATCAGCGTGGCATAGACCCAGCCGCGCTCGATGGCGGTCTCGATCTGGGCCGAGAAATCGCTGATCGAGGTGGCCCCGCGAGGAAGACGGTCCAGGCTCTGCAGCACGTCGGCCGCGAGCTTTTCGGCATCGATCTCGAAGTGCCGGAACACGCGCACCAGATCGGAATCGGTTTCCTGCAGCAGTTGGTGCAGCCAGTGCACCAGCTCGACATACGGGTTGCCGCGCAGCTTGCAGAACACCGTAGCGCTTTCCAGCGACTTGAACAGCAGGGGATTCAATTTTCCGAAAAGGGCTTGCCGGCTAATTTCAGACATGGGACCTCGGTGAGTCAGTTTTTAAAAAGGGAGCGCATCAGGCGTGCGCGGATGTGGGTGGCGAGGTGGCGCGGCGGGCAGCGCCCTTGCGCAGGGTCAGCCAGTGCTCGGGGTCCAGGCGGAAGTCGTCCGGATCGCGGGTGGCGGGCGCCGACAGGGACCATGTCGTCCACCCCAGCCGCGTGGCGCCGCCGAGCTGGCAGGGGGGCACGTCTTCGCGGCGCAGCACCAGCTCGAAGTCCCACGCGAACTCGATACCCAGGTAGTTGCGCACCCAGTCCACCAGCGCCTGGAAGTCTTCGCCTGAAGGCAGGAAGCGTTCGTACTGCGCCAGCGTGAGCGGCCCGATCCGCAACCGGAATTTGCTCTGTGCATCGGGCACCCGGCTTCCGACCACGGTGTCCACGCCCAGTTGTGAATTGCAGGCATTGCGCGACAGCCGCGTCTGCTGGCGGGGTTCGAGTTCCAGGTAGTGCAGCGCGTATTCGATCAACTCCACCGGCACGCCGAAATACAGGCGAATGGCCGCCGTCAGGCCTTCCGGGTTGCGCGTCCAGCGGGTGAGGTGGCCCGCCATGTACTGCTTGGCGTGGTCCGGCACCGCGTCGCGGGACCGCTGTGTGGGCTCGCCCAGCCCCACCAGGCTGCGCACGTGCCGGCCGAAGGAATCGTCGCCCGCCCGGTCCAGCGAGGTGGTCGGCTGCGGGTCCGACCAGGCCCGAAAGAACAACAGCAAGAGCCGGTGGTGGAAGATGTCCGAGAAGCGCGCCAGCGTCGGGTCGTCGTACTGCCTCAGGCGCTCGCGCACGTATTCCGTGAGGTGTGTGGGCATCGGCCCGTTGGGCCCGTAGAGCCCGAAATTCCACACCATCAGCCGCTCTGGCTGGCCCGCCACAGCGGGCAGGACCTCCGCGAGGGTCGCCGGCGCAAAGGCCAGAGACGGGTCCTGGCCCAGGCGCAGGGACTCGCCCTGGGGCCGCAGTGCCCGGCCGAACCGGGGAAACTCGGGCTGGCGGGCCTGCAGCAGCCGCAACGTGAAGAACAGATCGAATTCGTGCGGGTTATCTTTCAGCTTCTGCCAAAAGAGCGCCACCCCGGCCTCGCTCGCCGGCCGTGCAATCCGCGCCTGCCGGGCGTCGCCCGCGTCGAGCGTGGGCAAACGGCTCATGTGCAGGGCCTTTGGCCAGGCCGCACGCGCCACTGCGCGATGCGGCCGCGCTGGCGCGAATCGAGGGCCAGTTCGGTGTAGCTGTTCACTCCCACGTGCCGCGCGAAGAAGCGCTCCAGGACGGCCATCAGCGGCCAGGGGCTGACACCGGCCAGGGAGCTTTCGTCCACGCCGACCGAGACCCCCACGCCACGGCCATAGACCAGTTGCCCATGCTGAGGCAGGCGGCGGGTGATGGCGGAAATGCCCACGCCCTTGATGCTGGAGACCTGGCCGGACAGGTCCTTGTCGCCCAGGTCGAGGTACAGCCGCAGCAGATCGCGCAGCGTGGCCGCGCCCTCTTCTTCCGACAGGTCGGTCATCGCCAGGTAGTTCAGGGACAGGTGCGAGATGAGGCGCCAGGTGATCTCGTTCTCGGCCACGCTGGACGTGGGCCGCGTGGGGCCCGCGACAGTGCGAACGCGGTCCACCGGCACGGATTCCACCGTGGTGAAGTCGCCCTCGCTGCTGCGCCCGCCCATCAGCAACGGCAGGTCGCGGTTGGTGCACAGGGTGCGCACGCTCAGCTGCTTGAGATCGTCCGAAAACGGGGCTTCCCGCTGATCCACGAGGGAGATGAACACCTCGCTGCCCAGGTACTGTGTTCGGGGGCCGAAGCGCGCCGCATGCTCCGAAAACAGGCGAGGCTCCCTGCGCGCGGCAAAGTAGGCCTGGTCGCTGGACCGGATGCCATGGATGGAAGAAAACAACGGCACGAACTCGCGGTCGTTGAGCTGACCCTCGCGGTGGCCGGTCACGCCCAGAACGCTGTAGACCTCGAAATCGCGAGGGCGGGTGCGATCGGGCACCACGTGGTATTCGTTGACGTTCGGCGCCACATGGATGCGGTCGGCCGGGCGTTCGAACAGGTTGATCGCGGGCACGCAGTGCAGCAGGAACTTGTGCCGATCCACCTGGGCTTCCAGCGCAGGCTGGGCACGGCGCAGCAGCAAGGTGATCGCAACGGCCTTGGTCTCGGCCTTGGCCAGTGCGGTTTGCAGCCCGCGAATCGAGAAGAACCGGAACCGCGCCGGGAACGCGAAATACTCATGGAGCAGCCGGTGCCCCTGGAAGCTGCGGTGCGAGTACGGCAGCAGGGCCTGCGACTGCTCGTAGCCTTCTGCCTGCAGGGCGTCGGCCGGCAGGTGGGCCCAGACCCGCGAGGGGTCCTGCGCATCGTGCACCACGATGCCGATCAGCGACTCGTGGATCAGCTCCTGCAGATGCGATGCCACCGCATCGCCTGCCGAGATGTGCACCTCCAGCCGGTCCAGGCGCAGGTCGCAAAACCGCAGCGCTCCACGGGTGGACAAGTCGATGCGCAGGTGTGCCGCTGGCTCTTCGGGCAGGCGCAGCCGCGACAGCGGCAGATCCAGCGGCGGGCCGCCGAGACGGGCCTGGGTGAGATCGATTGGCCACAAAGTAAGCTCGTGCCCGGTGCGGAAGTCGCACGGCGTCTGCTCCTCCGCCGTCTTGCGCGCCCTCAGCACGCTGCCCACCGGCAGCGTGTAGCCATCGGCCAGGCTCCCTTCGCTCGCGCTGGGGTCCATCTGCACCACCACCATCGACGGCGTGGGGGCCAGATAGTGCGGGCAAACCATTTCCAGAATGCGCTGGGAGAGCCGGGGAAACTCCGCATCCATCTTCATCTGGATGCGGGCGGTCAGGAAGCTGAACCCCTCCAGCAGGCGCTCCACATAAGGGTCGGCCACCTCCAGTTCGCGCAGCGACAGGCGCCCCGCCACCTTGGGAAAGGCGGCCGCGAATTCGGCACCCAGTTCCCGCAGATAGCTGAGTTCTCGGTTGTAGTACTCGACCAGGCGAGGATTCATCGGGACATGCCCTCCGGCACATGGAGGACCGGTCGGATGGCGCAAATATGCATGGCCTGGATCACTTCACCGTAAATCAGAGACGACCACCTGCCCGGTTTCCAGGTCCAGGCTGGTCTTGAGCAGCAATTCCATCGGATAAGGCGCGGACCAGAACTGGCAGCGGATTTCGAACTGCAGCGTGTTGTGGTGGCTGAACAGCTTGCTGGAGGGGGCCAGGGCCACCGTCAGCGTGTCGCGAAGGATGCGGGGCTCGTGGGCCAGGATGGACTTGCGGATGGCTTTCTCGATGTCCTTCCAGTCCAGCTCGGACAGCAACTGGCCTGCCAGTGGCGTCATGCCGAAGTTGATCACCGACCGTTCTGCCTCGGGAAGGCCTTCGAAGTCGATGTGCGAGGTCGCATCCGAAGCGTTGAGCAACCAGTTCAGATCCCGCAACAAGGCCTGGCGCAGGCGGGCCTCGGTGACATAGACGGCATCGGCACGCTCGGTGCGCTTGCTGGGCTCGTGGTCCGTCAGGCGGTCCAGCAGGGCCGGCTGCAGGCGGTCCTTTCCGTTGCCGAAGTTGTCATTGGGGCGCGTGGTCGCCATGGATCGGATCAGCCCTGGGTCGATTCGGCCGTGAACTTGATGCGGCGCACGTCCAGCAGCGCATGGTCTGCCTGCTCGGAAATCCACACGCGCTGGCCGAGGCCAGCCACCTGTTCCTGCCCCAGATCGCTCCACTCGGTGGTGCGGGACAAGCGCACGCCATCGAACGCCACGCTTTCCGAGCCCGGGTACCGGGTGGGAATGAAGCCGAGCATCTGCCCGCCGTTGACCAGCGTCACCTCGCAGGCTGACCAGACCAGATCGCGCAAGTCCTGCGGTTTTTCGAAGTTGATCTGCTGGATCGCGGTGAAAGGAACCCAGTAGTACCCGCCGTTGGCATACAACTCGCAGACCGGGCCCAGCCGCGCATCGGAATCCGCCAGCCACTCGAAGGGGGTTCCGTCCAGTTCACCCGGCGAAGCAGGCGCCTCGTCGAAGGCACTGCTGCGCAATTCGGCGGCCTTTTCGGCCTGCCCGTCCGCCGCGCACTGGAGCGCCTCGACCATCCAGCCCAGCCAGGCCGGTGGGTCCCCCAGAATCTGCGGCGTGCGCCGGCCGGCGAACACGTCCCGCCGAGCCACTTCGCAAAGAATCACCTCGCGATAGGCCTTGGCCATCGGCGCCGTCTTGCTGTCCAGTTGCGCGCAGATCTGCAACTGGTCGAGCGCCTTCTGCCACTCGCCGAACAGCACCAGCATCTGGAAGTAGTAAACGCGCAGAGACGCATCCGCCGGATCCTTGCGAATCGCCTCCTTCAAAGAACTTAGCTGCGTATCCAACGGAAGCTTGGAATCAAAGATCATGGGATGGGTGGGACCTTGGAACGAAAGGGGGCATGAAGACAGCGCCGCCGATGCACCCTCCCTGCAGGATGCCAGCGCAAGACCAAGGCAGATGCCATGACAGGCACCCCTTGGTTTGCGCCCTTCGAAAGTCAGCGCTGCGATGGTTCGACAGGCGAGGGAGTCATGACCCCCGACGCCTGCCCTCTACAGCGCTGGATCAGTTGCCGGCTTGCTTGACCGACGGCAGCTTGGAAACCAGGCGCAGCGAAACGGTCAGGCCTTCGAGCTGATAGTGCGGGCGCAGGAAGAACTTGGAGGTGTAGTACCCCGGGTTGCCCTCAACCTCTTCCACTTGCACTTCGGCAGCCGCCAGCGGCTTGCGGGCCTTGGTTTCCTGCGAAGAATTGGCGGGATCGCCATCGACGTAATTCATGATCCAGTCGTTCAGCCACAGCTCCATGTCGGAACGCTCCTTGAACGAGCCGATCTTGTCGCGCACGATGCACTTGAGGTAGTGCGCAAAGCGGCAGCAGGCGAACATGTAGGGCAGGCGCGCGGACAGATTGGCATTGGCCGTGGCATCGGCGTCGTAGTACTCGGCCGGCTTGTTCAGCGACTGCGCACCGATGAATGCGGCCACATCGGAGTTCTTGCGGTGCACCAGGGGCATGAAGCCGTTCTTGGCGAGTTCCGCTTCGCGGCGGTCGCTGATGGCGATTTCGGTCGGGCACTTCATGTCCACGCCACCATCATCCGTCGGGAAGGTGTGGGCAGGCAGGTTGTCCACCGCGCCGCCGGACTCGACTCCGCGGATGGATGTGCACCAGCCGTAGTACTTGAACGAGCGGTTGATGTTCACGGCCATCGCATAGGCCGAGTTGGCCCAGCAATACTTGCTGTGATCGCCGCTGGCTGTTTCCTCTTCGAAATCGAATTCGTCCACCGGGTTGGTCTTGGCGCCGTACGGAAGCCGCGCCAGGAAACGCGGCATGGCCAAGCCGATGTATTTCGAATCATCGGACTCGCGCAGGCTGCGCCAGGCGGCGTACTCGGTGTTGGTGAAGATCTTCGTCAGGTCGCGGGGATTGGCCAGTTCCTGCCAGGATTCCATCTGCATCATGGCGGGCGAGGCGCCGGAAATGAAGGGGCAATGCGCCGCGGCAGACACCTTGGCCAGTTCGCCCAGCAATTCCACATCGGTCGGGCTGTGGTCGAAGTGGTAGTCGCCCACCAGGCAGCCGAAGGGCTCGCCACCGAACTGACCGTACTCCTCTTCGTACACCTTCTTGAAGATGGGACTCTGATCCCAGCCCACCCCCTTGTAGCGCCGCATGTTGCGATGCAGTTCCTTCTTGGAGATGTTCATCACGCGGATCTTGAGCATCTCGTCCACTTCGGTGTTGTGGACCAGATGGTGCAGACCGCGCCATGCCCCTTCCAGTTGCTGGAATTCGCTGTGGTGAATGATCTGGTTCACCTGTTCGGACAGCTTGCGGTCGATTTCCGCAATGATCGCCTGCACCGTTTGATAGGCGTCATCCGACAGCGTGGCGGAGGCCGCCAGGGCCTGCTGGGCCAAGGTCTGTACCGCGGCTTCGACGGCCTCGCGTGCCTGATCGGTCTTGGGCTTGAATTCTTTTTGCAGCAACGACGCGAATTCGTTGCCTTCGAGTGTCTGGGCGGCTGGTGCCGCTTCCATTTGGCGTGCGTTCATGGTCGGGTCACTCCTCGCTTATTTCACGTCCGTCGATGGTTCAGCGCTGTCGGCCGGCTTGGGCATGGCAGCGAGCGATTTGAGCAATGCCGGATCCTTCAAGACCTTGCTGATCAATTCTTCGGCCCCTTGCTTGCCGTCCATGTACGAAAGCAGGTTGTGCAACTGAGTGCGAGCCTCCAGCATGGAGTTGAGTGCACCGACCTTGCGGGCGATGGCCGCGGGCGAAAAATCCTCCATGCTGTCGAACGTGAGCTCGATGTGCAGGCGGCCATCGCCAGTCAGGGTGTTGGGCACGTTGAAAGAGACGCGGGGCTTAATGGACTTCATCCGCGCATCGAAATTATCGATGTCGATTTCCAGGAATTTGCGGTCGGCAATCTCCGGCAAAGCTTCGACAGGCTTGCCGGACAAGTCGGCCATCACGCCCATCACAAACGGGATCTGCACTTTCTTTTCAGAGCCGTAGATTTCCACGTCGTATTCGATCTGGACCCGGGGCGCGCGATTGCGAGCGATGAATTTCTGACCACTCTTGCCCGTTTTGCTCAGTGTCATGATGTAACTTCTCTTTTCCTAGGATTTATAAAACGTGAGCGTAGGGTCTTGTGAAGGCATCGCAATTACAACGACTTCGCAACAACACCAACTTACAAATTCATAACAAAATGGAACGCCCATTTCTTTAGGCACGCCGCATCACCGTTCTTGGTCGGCTGGATCACCACCCCGCTACCGGAACATACCGCAGAGATGGTGCGCAGATTCAGGCTCAAACCCATGAATGGAACTTTGGACAGGCTGCAGTATCCGCACGACTCACCGTCCCGCAAGTATCTCCAGCCCTTCGCGCTTAGATGCTACAAAACGTTTACAGAGGGCTCTTCACGCCAGTGATATTTTCTACTTGGGCCACGCTGTCTGGAGACAGTTCACGAAGAATGTCAAGAAAGTCCAGGCCCATCAGTCGCACGGCCCTTCGGATCAGCAAGGGAGCAGGATTGGTGGGCTCCGTGCGTTCCAGAAATTCAGCAATCTCCATCAGGCGCGACACGGCATCGGACCGCGTGCGCAGCGCAAATCCCTGGTTGGATGCAGTAGCCAGAGGAGTTTCAACAGGTACGCCCCCCGCCTCTTCCACCGCGTCCGACACCGGCGCGGCAGCATCGGCATCCTTGGGAATCAGATCGCGAAGCACGCTGAACACGCCGCGAATCTGCTCCAGATCAGGTCGTTGATCCGCGTCGAGCCGATCACGGAAGATGGCTTGCATCGACTCGAAAGCCTCGCTGGCCACAACCCATGCGCGAAGCGTTTCGTTGCCCTGCCGCCACGCATCGAACACGGCGCCACGCAACTGATCCAGCGACATCTTGATGGTGCCGTCGGCTGCCGTGCCGCGTGCCAGTGCTTCCGCGTCCCGGACATTGATCGCACCCGCAGCAGACCGCAAGAAATCTTGTTGGCGAATATCCCGCAGTTGTCCGGTCACGTCGTTCAGCGAAGCCACCGCATTCATCCGCATGAAGTGATCGCCGTCTTCCGGCAGCGGATGGAGGTGATCCCAATGCTGGCTGAACATGGCCGACATCAACTGCACGCCCTGGGACATGCCGCGCACGCCCTGTGTGTTGGTCAAGGCATGGGACAGCTTCGCCACCACCCGGATGTCTTTGGTGCGGGACAGAAGCGCAGTGGAGCGTTTCTCCACTTCACGCCAGTCCGGCGGTTCCGCCGGGATCACGGTCTCGCCAAATTGCTGCTCCGGCTTGCCGTTCGCGGCGTTTTCCAAGGCGAGAAACTCGGCGTCGTACGTCAGATCCTCACCGCACGGTGGGGCATCGCTGGTGGGCGCCAGCAGGGCGTCAAGATCAATCATTCAAATACCTGTCTGTTCGCATCGAAGAGGCTCGCTCGGGCTCAACAAAAGAAGAACGAAGGGCACCGACACGGCTAGGAAGCCTTTCTGAAAAGCCGAGAGAACAGATGGCCATCAAAGGCGCCGCCGTGCTCCACCATTTCGTGCCCCCCAGCCGCATCGGACCACCAGACGCTGCGCGCCTGTTGCGATCGCAGGATATCGCGCCCGGCGCTCCAGGGCCGGCCATTGACTGTGCTGCCACTGGACGATGGACTCAGCCCCAGGTCCGCCAGGATGCCCGCCATCGAAGGTGCAGCCGCTGGTGCCGACTGGTCTGCGTGAAACGGCCATGGCAATACGGAAAGCCTTGCATCCAACTCTTCCGCAGGCAGGGCCAGCCTGCGGGCCTCGATGATGGCGTCCCGCGTGCCGAAGAAGAACCGTTCCAGCGTCGGGTCGGATACCAAAGCGCTGGTCCGATCGGTGGCGATGGCCACTGCCGTGATGGGATAGCACCGCCCGATGCGGTCCGCACTGGGGGCCAGCACGCCGCACACTGGCGAAGTTTTCCCGCCCAGGCTGGCAATGAAGAACCACAGTGGCGACTGAATAAAGCCAGGCTCCCATTGCCCGGGTCCCTGCGCACGCAGTTGGTCCAGCCCACGGCTCACCCAAGCGTCCCATTCGTCACCGATGGCGCGGGGCATCCTGCGTCCCACGAAATCGCCCTGCCCCGGCAGCTTTCCAAACCAGGAGATGCGGGACTGCACTTGTGGCGATGCTTGACTCACAGGTTGCCAGGACACTCGAACTCCTCCATGGCTTTGAGACGGAAAGGATTCAGCACACTGCCTGTGGTGATTTCGAATCGCAGGCGCCGTCCGTCGATGTTGAAAGCGGCAATGAAGCGCTCGGGTGCGTTGCCGGGAAGAATCTGCGCCCGGTCGAAGAACCGGTGCAATGCCCAGGGCCCCTCGGTGACCAAGCCAGTGTTTTCAGCCCCCGATCCGGTCAATTGCAACCGGACCTGCCCCGTGCCACGAGCTCCCGGCCAGTTCACCGACTTCGGAATCTGAGGTCCATGCTGGTAGCGCAGGACTTCGCCATCAACATCCAGCACCATTTGCGTGATGGCAGCATCCATCTCCAAGGGCTTGATGTCCAGCCGGATCGACGGTGCCTTGCCCCCGGCCCGGAAATAGACATCCCGAATGACGGAGGCACGCTGGAACGAAGCCAGCGCAGCAGAGCCGCCCACGGGCGAACCGTCCACACCCTGCTTGAAGCTCCAGGGATTGGTGGAGATATCGACCATTGGCTGCAGCGTAGTCCGGAAAAATTCATCCATGGTGCCGCCCACGGAGAACAGGCGGGCGAAGTCATCCGTCGTCACATCGCGGCCAGCGCTGCGCGTGAAGGGATAGCGACCCAGGATCGCGCGCCGGCAAAAGGCACCGATCGTGGCGTTGAGATTTCCGCCCACAGCGGCCCGCACGTCGCGCCCCACGAAAGCCGAAGTGGCTCCCGCCAGATCTTCGTACATGACGTTCAGGGGCGGCGGCACGCGCTTGGCTTCCGTGCGCACCCGCTCCAGCGTGGCGGACAGCGAAGGCGGCACGGTTCCACCGGCACTGACCTGCTGCCGTGCCGATGCGATCACTGCGGCCGCCTCGTTCAGCACCTGCAGGCTGGCGGTCATGGGAGAAGGGCCCGAACCGTTCGAGGTGGCCAGCCGCCGATATTCGCGGAAGCGGAAATCGACCAGATCCGCCTCCAGCGTACCGCTGGAGGTAAGCCCCCCCACATTCACCTGCTTGCCCGTCAGGCGGCTCAACTGCTCCTGCTCTTCCTTGATGCGGTTGATTTTCTCTCCCAGCCAACTGCTGGTTCCTCCCCCTGCAGACGGACGCTGGCCAAGGGTGGTTTCCTTAGCGACGGCGCGAATGAACTGCTCCAGGCTGGAATTGGCGGCAGAGTACAGGCGAGCCTGCTCTCCCGCCTGATCGAGGGAGGCGATGCGCACCGGTCGCACATCGGCCAGGAAGTCCTCCCATAGCTTGGCGTACTCCATCAGGTAAAGCCGCTTGACCTCGAGCGCCAGCTGGCCGGTCAGCACTTCGTTGGCCGTGCTGCGCCGCCCATCGGCCTTGCCCAGCACCCAGCTCTCCTCCTGGGACAACAAGGCCGTGACCTTGGGCAGTTCCTGCGCGAACGCCCCGTAGTACCCGTCATAGGTGAAGAGGCCGGAAATACCCTGGGTCAGCGGACGGCCACTGCGGCGGGAGAATACCTGCGGCGCCTCGGGCCCGCTGGCGCGAACCACCGTGAATTCAGGCGGCAAGGAATTGCCCGTCAGCAGCAGTTGCTTGAGCCGGCTGTAGGCCCGTTGGGCTGGTGACATCTGGGCCAGCCGCTGGCGCACTTCGGCCACCAGTTGCTGATCCATCGGCACCGGTGCCACCAGCGCGCGGTCCTGCATCAGATTGTCGAGGTGGTGGGCCAACTGGTTGACCACGCCAGATTGCACCAAGCCAGGCGGAAGAGACGTTTCCCAATCGTTGACCATCCATGCGCGGATGGCCTTGGGATTGAAGCGCTCGGGCTCGTACAGCATCAGGTAGACCTTCAGCGCTTCGAAGCTCGCCTCCGGGTTGCTGGTGGACGTCTGCTGCAGTGACCGGCGCAAATGCCGGGACAGGCGCGGAAGCCAGGCATCTTCGAGCAGGCGCATGTAGGTGGCGTCCGCAGCCGTCTGGACCTTGGGCACCTGCAGCAGGCCCTGGCGCCAGCTCAACGGGGCAGAGTCGCCCTCGTAGCGCTGGCTCACGGCCAGGGTCTCCGCATTGTTCAACAGCGGCAGCAAGCTCACCATGTCTTCCGGGTCGGCGTCGCGGGCGTCGTTGACCGCCTGCTTGAGTGCCGGAACCCGGTCTTTCACTTCTCCGATGTAGGCGACGTTGTTGTCGTGGCTGACGGTCCATGCGACGGTCACGCCGACCAGGGCCAGAACCAGGGCAATCAGCCCTCCGGCCTGGGCAAGGCGCAACTGACGTTCTTTCTTGGCATTGCGGCCGGTCAAACCCGCTTCATTGAACATCACGCCTTTGAGCAGCGTTTCAATGAAATAGCTTTTCCCGCTCTTGGCTCCCACCGAAGCCCCTGCGGGCGAGGGAACCGCGAACCGGCGCGAGAGTGCTGAAAGCACCCGGTCGAACGGCATGCCCTCTTGCGTTCCGCTGGTGAAATACACGCCGCGGAAAAGCGGCTTTTCCTTGAACCGGGACGATGCGAAGATGGTGGAAAGCGTTTCCTGCAACACATCGCGCAAACCGACGAATTGCTGAGGAAGGCCGTAGATCAGCCCCCGTCGCGACAAGTCAGGCTCGGAAAGCAGGCGCTGCGGCAAGAGGCGGTTGATCTGCCCCGCCAGTTCGTCGAACTCAGCACGGAAGCGGGCTGCCGGTTCCTCTTGCACGCCCCCTTCGTTGTACGGGCTGGTGAAGCCCCAGACCTGGGCCCGCTCCTCTCGGTTCATGTTGCCGAAGAACTCGTTGAACCCCGCCAGCAAGTCGGTCTTGGTGACCAGCACATACACGGGGAACTTGATGGCCAGCTCTTCGCACAGCTCGCCCAGGCGCATACCAATCAGCCGCGCAAGGCGTTCACGCTCCGCGTCGGTGCTGCTCAGCAACTCCTGAACACTCAACGTGACCAGCACGCCATTGACAGGCTGCCGCCCCCGGAATCTGCGCAGCAAAGACAAGAATCCGCCCCAGGCGGCCTTGTCTTGCGTCTCATCGCTTTCCTGGGTCGTGTAACGTCCTGCGGTGTCCAGAAGCACCGCCTGATCGGTGAACCACCAGTCGCAATTGCGCGTGCCACCCACGCCCCGAATCGAAGCCTTTCCGAACTGCGCCTCCAGCGGAAAATCCAGACCGGAATTGACCAGCGCCGTGGTCTTGCCGGAGCCGGGCGAGCCGATGATCAGATACCAGGGCAACTGGTAGATGTAGCGGCGATTCAGCCGTCCGAACCAGCCTTGTTCCGTTTGTCCAAAGCGCGTCTTGCTCAAAACGCTGATTGCTTCCTTGAAGCGGGTTTCGAGTTCGGCGACTTCTTCTTCCCCTGGACCGGCTTTTTCAGCCGGCCGGTCACCCGTGCCGAACCGGGCCAGTTGGGACAGCAGGCGAGCGTTCATCTGCTTCGCACGCCACCACTGGACCAAAAGCTTCAAGAACCAGAACGCGAAGATCGCAAAGATCAACCAGCCACGGACCTGAGGGCTTTCCAGTGGTTGGTATGGCTTGATGTAGATGAGCGGTCCGATGAACCAGATGACCAAGCTCAAGAGCACCAGCCCCAGCAGGACCAGCGTGAACCGGTTGAACAGGAAATCGAATATCTTGCGGAACATGCTTATTTTTGATTGGTGGCGCCGCCCTGGGGATTTGCACCCGGGGTGAGTTGCAGCTCGCTGTCACGAGTCTGCGGGGCAACATGCAAAACGATCTCCACGCGGCGGTTGAGCGCCCTGCCTTCCGGCGTAGTGTTCGGCGCTACCGGATCGCTTTCTGCACGGCCTTCAGCATGCAACCTGCGCCCATCGGAGACGCTCTTCGTCAGCATCGTGGTGACAGCCTGCGCACGCTCCTGGGACAAATGCCAGTTGGAAGGAAACCGGGCGGTGCGGATGGGAGAGTTGTCGGTGTAGCCATTGACCACGACCTTCCCGGACACCTCGTTCAACGCAGCCGCAATGCGCTCGATCACGCCGACGTACCGAGGCTTGACCACCGTGGCCCCGGCATCGAACAACCCATCGCCGCGCAGGATGATGATGCTTCGATCCGCCAGGTCGTTCACCTCCACCAGACCCTCTCGAATTTCGGGCTCCAGGAACTGGCGCAACCTGGGCTTGGGCGCGGCGGCGATGACGGCAGGGGCCTGCGGAAGCCGGATACCGTTGATTGATGCGAACAGATCGTCGGATCGCGATGCGAGGCGGTAGTTGAACCAGAGAAAGATCAGAAACGCGATCAGCAAGGCCAGTGCGGCCGCCACCCAAAAGGGAATCAAGGTCCACGGCGGCACCGCCGCGCGCTGAACGCCACGCCAATGCAGCGACAAGGCGCCGCTGCGGTCCCCCCTCGCCCCTTCGATGACTTGAAGCAGACGGGCCTTGAGGCTCTCCAACTGGCTCTTGCCGTTTTCGACGACGTGGTAGCGGCCTTCGAAACCCAGCATCAGGCAGAAATACATCAACTCGATGAGGTCGATGTGCTGGTTGGGCGTCTGCACCAGCTTGGAGAGCAACTGGAAAAACTTCTCGCCTCCCCAGGTTTCGTTGTGCAACGCGACCAGCAGGCTGTATTTGGGCCAGACACCCGAGCCACCCCAAGGGGTCTGCGCCGCCGCTTCGTCGATCGCCGTGCAGATGCAGTACCGGGCACCGATGATGGTCTCCATTGGCACGCCGGTGTTGCCGGCCCGGCTTTCGAATTGCCGGATGTTTTCCAGCAGAAACTGCTGAAATCCACCAGGGTCGCCATTGGTGGCCATGGCCCGGATCTGCGGGATCAGATTGAGCAGCGTGTTGGAGGCAGCCACCAGCGGATTACCGCCGCTGACCACATCTGGAAGCGCTGTTTCGCGCACCGCGCCGCCAGGGGTGTGAGGTGCCGTGGTCCCGGCCCGTGGCGCAGCGGCTCCAGTGCCCGTATCGAAGGCAAATACATTGCCAGAGGTTTGAATGGACATATCGGTTCTTAACGGCGAATGGCCCACATCTCAAGCTGCAGTTCAGGAAACTCGCCGGAGACGTGCAAGGCCAGGCCGCCGGAGTTTTGAAGTTGGCGCCACAGGTCGTGCGCTGTATCCAACTCGAAATACGAGTAGCCGGCGTGGTAAGGAATTTCGCGGGGAGCGACCGGCAGGGACCGCAGAGTGACGCCAGGCAAATGCAGATTGACCAAGTCCCGAATGCGCTCCACCGGGCCCAGTTTGATCTGGGTCGGAAAGTGCGCCCGCAGAAACTCCACCGTCGCCTGCGAATGGACCGCCAGCACGAAGTCGCAACTGGTCAGGAGTTCGGTGCTCGGGATCAGTGCGACATGCACGCCATACTGGCGTTCCTGCAGTTCGATCTGGATGGCGTTTTGTTCCAGCACTGAAGACAAGCCACGCCGCAGCTCCAGCATCAATGGCAGGAAAGAGCTTCGCAAATCGTCATGGTCATAGGCAGGCATGGGCGCAGGACGCCGCTGGTCGCGCGTGAAGGTGGCCAGTTCGCCCGCCATTTTGAGCAGGTCATCGAACAGCCGCTCAGGATGGATGGCGCGGATCCGAACCCAGTGCTCCACCGCCGGCTCCCAGCGGTTCAGGAACTGGAGCATCAGGAAGTCGCCGACCTCCCCCACGCCGCCGCGCCCCGGCTGGGTCAAGCGCTCCTCCAACGCAGCGCCACGCTGGCGCAGCAGGCCAAACAGCTCACGGCAGAACACCGCAAGGTTGGACATATCGGCATTGGTGACGACCGTGGGTATGAAGGTGGGATCCAACAGCAGCGAGCCATCTGCGCGGCGCTCCACCACCTGCACCAATGGCAGACTGACCCAGCCATCGGCAATGTCGTGCGATGCACGCAGCGCGAGCTTGATCTGCCCGACCTGCACCTCGGCAGCCTGCGCTCCAACGTCGTTGGAATCCGCCACTTCGATCACTTCTGCAGCGTAGCGCACGAGTGCGCTCGGCTCGGATCCCAGAGACACTTCAGCAGCCATGCGCCTGCGCATCGGCAAAGCCAGATGAATGACCGTGTCTTTGACGTCTTTGCCGATGCTCAACGCAGGCGGGGGCTCGTCGTGGTGGGGAAAGCTGAAAGGCGTACCGTCCGGCAACACCCCTTCGGCAGAGATCAAGCCGATCTTGCCCAACGCGAGAAGCTCCGTGTCCAGGACGAGGCTCGAAAACCCCCAGAAGAAGAACTGCGTGGGCAGCGTACGTGCCTGCACCAGAAAATCGGTGAATCGATCTTGCTGCTGAAAATGCTGAGGGCGCAAGAACATGCCCTCCGCCCATACGACCTTGCGCTGCCAGACCATGATAGTTACTGCGTTTTTTCTTGGATTTGAACTTTGACGGCATCTTGGGAGACGGTGACCAGATAGCGCACGGGCTTCAGGCGTTCAGTCTCACCCAGACCCCACCAGCGCCGGCGCATCTCCACCGAATTGGGTGCCGGCGCAGTGGCGCGCCAAGTGCTTTTCTCCAGGTCACGATAGCCCGCGAAGAATGCAAAGGCACGGACCTCGGCACTTCCTTTTCGCTCAAAGACGCGCCGCTCCCCTGGGACCACCAGAAACTCTTCACGGCGCACGAAGTCGCTTGCCAACTGCGCTTCGTCTTTTTCTTGAAGGTCCAGAAAACTGGCTTTGTCGAACGCAGCGGTGGCACGCAATTCGTACATTCGAAGCAAGATGGGCTTGGGAGCGCCATGCACATCGGGATTGAGCTTGGCGTCGGCAACCACTTCGAACACGGCTGGAGGAACGGCCGTAGGGGCTTCCTGAGGACGGTTCATCGAACTGATGACTCCGCACCCAGCGAGACCCAATACGCCAACACCCACGGCCCCTCCGAGCAAAGCACGGCGCAATCCATAAACCCGATCAAGCATCGTCGATTCCTTTGTTGGTAGAACTGGTTTCACAGCCCGTCTTCACTGGGTGACACCCAAATGGCGAATGCGCTGAAGTTGTCCTGGTGCGGCTTCCCCTGCGCGCGCAGCGTGGTCTCCATGTGCTCCAGCCAATCTTCCGGGTTCTGGCTGAGCCGCAGTGCCTCTTCCATATCGTCTTCATGAATGCCTTCCCAAAGTCCATCCGAACACAGCAGGAAGGCATCTCCCGCCACCAGATCGACGGCTTTGGAAAGCACGGTGGGAGGAATCTGCGATTCGGCCCCGACAGCGCCCGCAAGAACGCTTCGATTGGGAAGGTCCCGGGGGTCCTCGTTGCGATAGACCCCCGCATGCAGCAGTTGCTGCACTACGCTGTGGTCTTCCGTCATGCGATGCACTCGCTGGTCCCTGAACCAATACAGCCGTGAATCGCCCCAATGCGCCCAGAGCGCCCGACCCTTGGCCAAGTCCAGGCACAGCAGGACCACCGTGGCACTCATGTGCCTGCGGGAAACCGACAACGGTTGCTCCACCGCGACCGTATGCTCGGCCATCGAAATCAACGAGGCCAGGCCTGCGGGGGCGAACAGCGGGTTGTGGCGAAACCCATCAAGGACCGCGTTGACCGTCAGCCGCGCAGCCAATCCGCCGTGACCGTGGCCACCAGCCCCATCAGCCAATGCGCAACAAAACCCGCGGCCTCCTACATCCACCATTCCCAGGAAATCGTCGTTGGTCGCGCGCGAGCCCCTGTCCGAGAGCGACGCTGCGGTGAGACGGAACCGGTACTGATCGCCAACAACATGTGCAATCACAACTTGGCCTTTGCAGCGGCTTCCGCGTTCTCATAGGCTTCCAGAAAGGCCTGGCCAGAGAAGGCAGTGAGATCGTCCTCCGCGTCCCGACGGATGGCATCGAAGTTTTTCTTGTATTCGTCCCACAAAGCCGCCTTGCGGCCGATGGAGGAAACCTTTCCAAGCATCCCGCCAATGGAAGCGGCCTGCTTTTCCAGCTCGACCGGGTCAAAGCGTGCCAGCGCCTCGGCATAGGCCGCCCGAATACCGGCCATCAATGCCAACTGGTGCACACACAGGTCCTGGTAGGCGTCCTTCATGGCCGGAACTGGCTGCATGAACCCCGGAAAATTCTGTCCGATCATCTGCATGATGACGCCATCCGGTGTGGGCAAGAACTTCAAGGGGTTGTTGGCACCGGAGGCGATCACCGTGACGCCCGCGCGGAACTCCCGCTTGATCTCGGAGCGGGCTGCCAGCAAGTCAATGGTTCCCTGCACCGCGACACGGAACGCCTCGCCAAAAGATCGCATGAATTCCGGCGTGAGCGTGGGTTCCAGCTTTTTGGGCAGCACCCCGGCGCCGTCCAGAAAAGCGGTGACCAACGCGCTCAACTCCGCGGGAGGCATGCCCGCCAGGCCTGGCAAAGTAGCCGGTGCAGGAAAGTCGGAAGAAGGCGAAGGCGAAGGCGAAGGCGAAGGCGAGAGTGCAGGTGCAGGTGCAGGTGCAGGTGCAGGTGCAGGTGCAGGTGCAGGTGCAGGTGCAGGTGCAGGTGCAGACAAATTGGACGGTGGAAGCGGCTCCAAAGGTGCCGCAAAGGACATGATTTCGTCCCGGTGTTGCACTGTCCGATCCTCCAGGAACGCCGGCGGGACTGCACTTTTTTCCAGGACCGGAGACACCGGCTCAATGGGAGGCAGCCAATCGGAATCCGCTGCAGGCAATCCACTTCCGAAACTGTCCAGGTTCAGCCCCTCCACCTTACGAAGGCCTGGCAAAGGCGCTATCACAGGCTCGTTCGGTAACGGTATCGCCAGATCGGGGGGCACGACCTTGGCCTTCGTGGAAGACACCGCCGCATCGACGCTGATGGCCTCGATGCCCAGCGCCCCCACAGGGAGACGCTCGTCCGTACCGCTTCCAGCAGCCGTACTCTTCGGCATGCTGAAAGCCTGCGATAGATCGCATCCAGGCACTGCAAGTGAAGTGTCTTGAAGGGCTGGCGATTCGCGGTCCTGCTGAAACAAACGCAACGGGTCCAACTCGTTGCGGGGATCCAGCGCCTTGGGCAGGCCTGCATGGGCAGGATTGTCCATCTGATGCTCGAAGCGTCCGGAAACCGGCAACGCTTTCAGCAACTCGTCATGACGAAGATTGGCGACGTCCGTCAGACTCTTCGTCTGCAAGCCACCGGCCCAGGGGTCGCCCTTTTGCGCCTGCTTCTTCGGGTCCTGTGCAAACAGATCGAAATCGTCCGGGATGACCAGTGCCCGATGCGCAGCTGCCGGCGCGTTCCGAGGCATTGGGGTATCGTCCCATCCGGAAGGCAGCGGCGCAGTGGCAACACCTGCAGTTGGAGATAGGTCTGCCGGCAGCACAGGCACTTGCAAACGGGTGTCCCAGGACGAATCGGAGACCAGAGGCTCGGCCGGCACACCAGGAGGCACCCCGGCAGCGGCCACCTCTTCGTGAGGCATCGCCATGAACGCAGGCACGGTCGGCGGTTCCGCGTCGGAGGATGCCTCGATGGGGTCTGAAACCAGGCCCAGGATGGCAAAAGGATTGGTGTCGCCCGCATCAGCCGGGGCTTGCAACTCCTCCAGGAGGTCGCTTGCCGGCGTTTGCGGAGCGGCAGCGGGTGCGACCTCCAGAGGAGCGACCGGCGCAACATCTGCTTTAACGGCAGGTGCCACTGGAGCAGGCAAGGCCTGCCCCGGCAGCAACGCGTACAAGCGATAAGGGCCGATGACCACTTCATCACCGATCGCCAGCGGCACCTCTTCACCAGAGCGTACCTCCTGTCCGGCTACGGTGATGGAGCGGCGTTCGCAAAGGTTGGCGATGAAAGCCGCCTCGGACTCCATGCGGACCATCGCATGCACGCGGGCCACACTGGCATCGGAGTCGGGCAGCACCAACTTGTTCTGCCCTCCTCGGCCGATGGTGCCTCCGGCAACGCCGAAAACTGCAGACCAAGTCCGATCTACTGCAAGATCGGCCTGTTGAGCGACTCTGAGTTCGACTTTATCCATGGACGGTGCCTGACTGATCCGCTTTGCTTAAGGGGCTTTTCGATTGCTGCGCTGCTTTGCACGGGCTGCCGCAGCGCGCGCCGCATTGAACTCCCGGCCCCAAACGGGGTGCCCCTTTTCCGCCTCGGTCAGCTGAAAGGTGGGATCCTGTTCGAGCGCCAGATCGAAATGCTGGCGACATTGCCTGAGCCGGCCCATCGCACAGTGGCTGAAGGCGATGAACTTGAGCACTTTTACCTGAGAGGCCAGCGGAAGTTCAGCAGCGCCGATCAAAGGGGTCAACGCAGCAATCGCATCGTCGTAACGACCATCTGCATACACATCCAAGGCACGCGCCAGCGCTTGCTCCTTGGCAGCCACAGGATCCTGCTTGGCAGGTTCAGGCACGGCCGGCTGCTGACTTGCGGCATCCGCTCCCGGCGTTGCCGTGGCCTGAGGGGGCGTCTGGCAGGCAGTCAGCAACAGGCCGAGCATGCACTGGCCAACGATCAAAGGAAATCTGTATTTCATGCTACCTCGCATCAAAATCATGTTCGATGGTGAACGTCTCACCATCGATGACCGTGATCACTTTCTTAACGGTTTCAAAGCCTGGATTAGACAACTCCAGCGAATGGGAGCCAGCCGGCAACTTCAACTGGGTCAATGGAGGACTCACCCCCATCGCCTTGCCATCGACTTGCACGTGCCCCCAGGGCGACAGCCGAATGCGGACATTGAATGCAGCGTCTTTCTCTGCAGTCTTGAACAGCGCGCTGACCGGCACGGAATTCGATGTCTGAGCGGCAGTCACCCGGGATGCGGGAACCGCAGCTGCAGTGACCGCCTCCGCCGCACGGGCAGCACCCGGGGTTTTCCCAGGGTCTACAGAGGCATCCAGCACCGGTTTACCGCAGCGGGTGGCCCATCGTGCCTGCGAACGGAAGTAAGCGCTGCGCCAGGGCGTGTTGTTGAGTTCATAACCATCGATCTTGAACGAGGGACGTACAGCGAAAGCCGCGTCGAATTCCGATTCGCAGCGCTTTCCCTCTCCGTTCGTGCAATAGATGAATGCCAAATACTTATGCGCTGATGCGCGCTCCTGTCCATCCGGCAGGCCGGCGAACAAGGCCGATTGAAACGCGCGCTCGGCGGTCTGAAAATCTTTGGCGTCAAACAACGCAATGCCTTGACCCAGATATTGCCGGCCGGTGTTGACCGGGGCCGTCTCAGACCTGCCGGGTGCGGGTTTTTCGTCGCAATCTGCAGCGGCGTGAAGCAACGGCGCGTGACTCAGCGCCACCAGACAAGCAACGCGTCCAAGCGCAATGAATGGCCTGAAATGCATCATTCGAACTTGTGCGTTAAAACGACCGACTCGCCCTTTTTCACCAACACCATCTGTGTCACGGTAGGCGCAACCGGGTTGGAGATATCGATGCGGTGAAGCCCCTCGGACAAGGTCAACTGGGTCAATGGCGGAGTCGTTCCTGCCGGCACCCTGTCGACCGATACGTTCCCCCATGGCATGACGCGCAAAATAATCTTGCCTTTGTTTTCGGCATCTGCCGTGCGGGTTACCTGCGCAGGTACCCGCACGGCCTCCTCAGACGTGGGCAGAGCACTCGGCGCTGCAGGAACCGAAGCCGCCGGCGTCGGCACGGATGCGGGAGGCAGCTTCGCGGGTGCAACATCCGCCACCACCGTGGGTGCCGATGCCGCCATCACAGGAGCCGAAGCCGGGGCCTGCTGCGTTACGGGAACCGAGGCCGGCGCCATGGCCGACGTCAGCGCAGCAATTCGTTCTTCGGCTTCAACACGGTGCACACCATTGGGGAAAAGACTCAAATAAGTCCGCAATGAATCGGGCGTATTGATGCGGGCCGCCAGCATCCATTGGTCCGATTCCTGGGCATCTTGGGCCACGGCCGCTGTCTTCGCAGCGTCATCACCACTGGTGATCCACCATGCGCCACCTGCCGCAACAATCAATGCAGCGAAGCCCAATGCAGGGATCAGCCACACGGGGCGCTTGGTTGGCGGGGCATGTGCGGCACCTTGTTGGTTGGCCGCAGGTTTGGTTTTCCGGGACTGCGCTTTCGCAGATGACTCTGCAGAGGGCGATGGCGGCGCATGCACCGGCGCACTGGCAGCCTTGGAGGGCCGAACGTCAGTGGATGGGCGTTGCTGGTGTGCGGTGTCCAAGCCAGACACAACGGGGGCATAAGCCTCGCTGGGCACGGCGCCATGCCGCGCATCGGGGTGAGGAGCGATTGGCGCAACGGCCTCTGCAGGAAGCTGCGGTGCAGTAAATGCCGCTGGAGCCGCAACCGCCGATGGGACGTGCACGGGCTCATCCATTGAAGGATCACTTTCTTCGGCCACACTGAGACCCATCAAACCGGAACTGGGCCATGACAAGGTGACCGTCTTCAACCCCAGGAGGTGCCGCAGATCGCCGATGGATTGCGGGCGTCCTGGGGTTTGATCGCCAAAGCGTGATGCACGCCACTGAGGAATCTGGCACTGAACCCCGGACAATTTTCAGGCACGAGGGTGGACACTGGATCGTTGATCATCCGAGCCACCGACGTCGCAGGCGGACGACCGGTGATCGAGAGATAAAGCAACGCGCCCAACTGGTAGATGTCCGTCCAGGCGCCTTGGGGCATGGCGCCGTCATCGACGTACTGTTCAATGGGTGCAAAGCCCGGCTTCAAGACCATGGTCAGGGCCTGGGTCATGTCCCCGATGATTCGCCGCGCTGCGCCGAAATCCAGCAGCACCGGCATGCCGGAAGATTGCAGGAAGATGTTGTCCGGCGCGATGTCCCGGTGGTAGCAGTCCGCAGCGTGCAGCATCTCCAGCACATCGAGGATGGGAGCGATGATGGTCGACAGCCATTGTTCGTCCATGGCCTTCGGCTGCTGATTCAAAAACGTCCGGAAAGTCTGACCTTCGTAATACTGCATGACCATGTATGCAGTACCGTTTGCCTCAAAGAAGCGATAGACATGCACCAGCGCAGGATGCGAGAACTTCGCCAACAGACGCGCTTCGTTGATGAAACTGCGCAAACCTGCGTCGAAAGCGCCACGGTGCTGGGAGCGGACGTGGATCTGATTGGACTCCTTTCGGCCCGCCAACGTCGATGGCATGTACTCCTTGATCGCCACGATGCGATCAAGACTCAAGTCTCTGGCCCGGTAGACGATGCCAAAGCCGCCCTCTCCAATGACATCGCTCAGTCGGTATTCACCAACCTGGACACCGGGAGCCAGGCAGTTCGCCGAACCACTTATTTCCTTGTGCATGTTTTCACGCTTTTGCGCATCTATGTCGTGGAAGTTGAAGAACGAATCAAGTCAACTCTGAGTGCCCTGCGCACCGAGCCCCAAGGCAGAGATGAAAAGCAGGGGCACTTGCCGCCAAACAGGCCAAGTGGGATTGTGGACGGGGTTCCTGCACGCACGACCCGGGTCTAGCCCTGGCGTGCTGCCGCAGCATCATAGAACAGCGACAGGCCCGGGACGCTGTAGACCCCTCAGATCGCAGCATCCAAACAAGACCCCTTGCCATCACGCCATTTTTTTTGGAAGTGGCGAGTCTACCTTCACATGCGGTAAACCCGTTACCTATGGAAGCCAATTCAAACTGCAAAACAAATTGTTTCTTCTGTTTCTTTGGGGCGCCAATTAGTCCGAACTTGCATCACCGAAATGACATGCGGCACTCTTATGATCGCCGGCAGATAAACAGATCACGGATCGGCATCGCAATCGCGGTCCAGAGGGAGATCGCCGCACAGGCATTTATTTTTCCTCTTGCTGCCTTTCTACACAGTGACTGTTTCTTCAGGTCAGCGCGTCCCGTCTGTTGAAGGGCCCGCAGACTTTTCATTGACTTTGCGTACCAAACATCGCAACTACAGGAGAAGCAATAATGTCAGTCGATATGTTCATGAAGGTCGAAGGCGCCAGCGGTGAGTCGCAAGACTCCAACCACAAGGGCTGGACTGACATCAACTCGTTCACCTGGGGTGCCACCCAGCCGAACTCCATGGCCAGCGGCGGTGGTGCCGGCGCCGGCAAGGTCACCTTCCATGACCTGAACATCGTGGCCGCCATCGACAAGTGCTATCCGGCCGTGCTCAAGCACTGCTCCACCGGCAAGCACTTGGGCCAAGTGGAAATCTCTCTTTGCAAGGCCGGTGGCACGCAAATCGAATTCGGTAAGATCACCCTGACCGACGTGATGGTGACCAGCGTGACCGTCAGCGGCACCGACGGCAGCGACTCTGTCCTGGTGAACTATGCCTTCCAGGCAGCCAAGGTCAAGACCCAGTACTGGGAACAAACCAACCAAGGCGGCAAGGGTGCGGAAAGCCAAATGGGCTTCAACATCAAGGAAAACAAGGAAGCCTAATACGCTTCTTGGCCAACAAAAAAGCCACATTCGTGTGGCTTTTTTTATGGCTTAATTTTTTCTTCGACGATCCATTATTTGGAGTCGGACCCACCTTATCGCGGGCTATATCCATCCGCGGCCGACCGGTATAAATTGTTCCCTGAATAAAAGTCAAAGCCGCAAATCGGAACCAAACGCCAGCGGTTCAGATGCCCCCGGCAATGGGACATCCGCTCCATCTGCCATCGAGGAGACGCCAGTTCATTCCCACTCCATCATCAACAGGCCGTCCAAACCCGCATGGTTAAAGGGAATGGCTGGGATCGACATGGGGCCTTACCGTCGCTTTTACCGTCAGAAGCGCACATCTTTTTGCTGGCGCGGGAAATGGAGCGATTTGCGAGGAAGCGACTTTCTCGACTTCATTGTCAATCATCTTCAATCTTACCCGCCCCCACCGATTCGAACCAGCCGTCTCCCGACAGGTTGGGCAGTCCTCCGATATTGCCATGCTCATGGCGTCTCAGAAAACGCTCTCAGGAGAGCCTTCCATGAGCAAGGCCCACGCAACTCGCAAACCCTTTGAAACGCCACAAAAGTCGGCGCTGGGCGGCCGCGTCTTCAAGATCTCGCTCAAAGGGATTCCACCGGTCAATGCCAAGATGTGGGCACAGATGGTCTCCCACATTTTCTATTTTCAGCCCCACAACATGCCCGCGTTTTTATCATCGCAGAGTGTTGAGCCTGGCCGGATCTCGGCCCAATGAAAAGCCATCTGGGCTGGATACCAATGGGATGAATTTCCTATGACGCAGAACAATGGTGCAACTCCATTTAACCTGTCTCTGCTTCAGGCAGTTAGTGATTGGCAACGTGGCGGCGACGCGAAACAGAATCTGCGCCGTGGTCAGGTGTTGAAGGACGCATGCTCTTACCTCCCGGATCGCTACCGTACTGGCGCTTTGGTTTGCTTTAGGCAGATTGCTTTGAAGAAGGGTGGCGTTTGGGACCTCATCGGGGAAGATCGCCTCCCTGAAAAGGTCTCTTCGTGGACTTTCGACATTGAGGTCGCCAAGCAGTTTAAGAATGGCGTGCCGCCAGAAGGCCAGGGGTATCAGGGTGTCATCTTGTGCATCGCGCCCCCGTTCCAAAGTCCAGTCATCGTCAATCTGCGGGAGCTATACAAGGACCAAGCGTTCTGCGACGCGATGGAGCGAAACAAATCAGCGATTACAGGCTTTTCGGATGGAGCGGGTCGTTACTGGGGTAGTCAAAGCGAGGTTGTACTGGAGATCGACGCAGTCTCCCAAGACGATATCTACTCGGTGGGCGGTCACTCAAGCCCGTTCGAACAACTTGTAGACATGGCGGCTGAAGTGATCTACGGGCCCGAGGCGACGCCTGCGGAGCGGGCGGCCTTGTTGCTGGAAGCGGAGCAAATCCGGTTTCACGCAGGCCCAAGTTGGTTGACTCCTGACGCTACCAAGCGCGTTCTTGCTAGGACTAAGCCTAAGGCTGAAGCGTTAGTCGGGATCAAGCGCACTCAAGATGCTCTGGGGCTCGATATTGTCGGCAGGCGCTGAAAACAAGAAACCCGCCATCACTGGCGGGTTTTGGGTCTTAGGTGAGGCCGCTCAGATCGAAGCGTCGGGCACTTCGGCGATCTCTGGATAGCGCCGGTCCTTACTATGCGTGCGTGCGGCAACCTTCACCTTCGAACGCATGGAAGAACAGAAGGATTCGGCAATGAATGCGACCGCGTTCACCGTCGACTTCCTGCGCCGCAAGGAGACGCAAGCGTTTTCGCCGGCCATGTGCATCAGCAAACGCGAAGGCGAAGGCGACATCTTCCCGGTGCAGGCCGAACGCGCGCAGGAATTCCTGAGCTCGCCCCATTTCGAGCAAGTCATCGTGGGGCTGAACGGCCGCACGTCGGTGCTGCGCACGATTGATCCCAAGACCTTCGTCGAGTTCAAGCACTGGATGAGCAGCCTGCCCACCAGAGATCCGCTCAAGCGGCACCGCGACCAGCGCCAGGCGCTGGCCGTGGAGGAACTGCTCTCGCTGGGAAAGCTGCTGTCCAAGCGGTAGCAGTCCTCGGCGCCACCGTCGCGCCCCGTCCCCTGAAGACAAAGCCCACCGGCGAAGCGCCCTCACCGCTGGACCAGGACTTCATTCGCGCGCGCGGTAGCCGTCCACGTAGTGGTCGTGGTGCTCGCTGCAGAGAAATCCGAGTTCGACCTCGAACTCGGCCGGCTCGTTGCAGAACTCGCACCGCGCACAGCGCAGGCGCACCGCCTGTTGGCAGGCCGGGCACCGCGGCGCTGCCTCTTCGAAGACGTCATCCACCAATTGAAAATCGGCGAGGCCTGTCACCACACCACAGTCGAGACAGGCGGCCTGGGATTCTTCGTCGGTGTCCAAGTCATCCGCTTCAGGATGGGGCCCGCTCAGAGGCACTGCCGGGGCGCCCCACAAGAATATGCGCAGCGGATCAGACATGACCACAGCTCCGCCGTTGCAGCATCGCCAACATCTCCCGGTCACGCTCCTCGGGTGTGGGAATGCGCCACTGCGGGCGGTGTTTCATCGCGAGCGCGTGGAAATCGGGAGCGATGACCTCGTGCACGAGCGCGTACATAAGCGGACGCACTGGCCCCTGGTCGATGACGACCATGCCGGTAGTGAACTGGGTGATGCGGTCGATGAGGTCATCGGCCCAGTCGGCACCCGCATCCAGCGCCAGCAGCGCCGTCTCAAGCGCCTGGGCGAAGTAGCGCTCCACGAGCATCAGCTCTGCCAGCGTTGCCAACGCGTGCGGGAAGCGGCCTTCGTGCGCGGCGAGCAGGTGCTCGACCGCGGCCTCCGTAAGCGGCTTCTCCGAGGTCAGCAAGAGCGCGGCGATCCAATGGGCATAGACATGCCCCTCGTTGGCGATCGCCACCATCTCGGCCACTGTGCTTTCGTTGGCCCAAGAATCGAGCGCTGGGAACGCCTGCCGCTCCAGCGACGTGCGAGCACTATGAGCAGGGTGGATCGACAGCACCTGGTCGAACGCAGCGACGAAGCGACGCACTAGGCCCGCCTTCAGGTCCGCCACGAGGTCGGTGTAGGGACACCCGAAGTGGGCCCTGGCGTACGCGTGGTAGCGCTTGCTCAAGGAGCCGATGTCGGCGAAGGCCAGGCTGGCCTGCTGCTTGAGCTCGCCGATGGTGCGGGCCGGCGAGGTCGCACTCTCGGGCAGGCGCAGGTGCTGCTCCATGACGATCTGCGAGGCCCGCTTAAACTCCTCGGCCATGGACATGACCTCCAACTCGTAGGCGCTTCTGGGCAGCAGTGCGTTGAAGACGTGAGTCACGGGCGCACAGCCCGCCTGTTCGGGCGGACGCATGAAAGTGCGCTGGAACGCCGGCGCGTCGAACCGTCGGCGGAAGACGGCGTGGCGCCTGGACAGCGCCGTGATGGTGAAAGTGCTTGATTTGGCCATGGGCCCTCCTGGAAACGATGCGTAGCCCCAACCACTCGACAGAGATCGAGCGGACGCGTTCAAGATGCTGGGGGCCGAACTTTTCGACAGGGGGCGCGCTAGCGTTGCTGGCAAGGGACTGGCGAGGACCGGCTACCAATGTAGCACAGCGGCAGTACCAGTAACAGAGCGAAGGCCACTCATTTCAGCGCTGGCGCCTGAGCCAGCGCGCTGCGCGACCGGCCTCCTCCTACGCGCATTTCGGGGTGGCCTGCGCGCCCGCAGCCGGTTTTGGTCTTACGGCAGCCGCCCGTCCCCCACCATACTGGCCACGCCGCCGCAGACATCGCGTCTGCACCGCCACCGTCGACACGCCCCCGGCACATCCGGTGCCCAACCTTCGCTGGCGTTGCGCACATCACGCGCCTTCTGATCCTTGCGCTTGCAGCGCCCTCCCCGGCGGATGGCGCTGTGCGGGGCCCGGCTTGGGTCCTGGCTGCGCTGGACACGCTGCTGCCGCGGCCCCCCAGCGACGACGAAGTCCGCTTCTTCCACCGCGAGTGCGGTGATCGAGGACTGCGCGCGGTCAACCTAGCCGAGAGCGGCCATCTGCACCTCCAGATGCAGGTAACCGACCTGTCCGCGGAGTTCGAATCGGTGGTCGACTTTTGCCGGCACGCCCTACATACAGCGGGCCAGCATCCAGTCCTAGATTTGCGTGCGGGGCGAGTACAGTGCGATCCCGTGCGTATTCGCCAAGCAATGCTCGCGCTACTGGAAAACGTCCGGAAGTACGCGGTGCCTGGCTGGATTCTGATCCAGACGCGACAGGACAATGAATGGTGTTATCTGAGCGTAGAAGATGATGGGCCAAGCCGACCTGACCTATGACACCCGCAAGCTGATTCCAGACCTGATCGGTGACAGCAGCGATCTGCCTGCCAGTCGCAGCCAGGCCGGTAAATGGACGCAGACCGTGCGCAGTCGCCTTCCCGAATGGATCGCGCAGCACGTGCAGCCATTGGTCCAAGAAGCTCTGAACCGGGAGCGCCTGGACGCGCGGCTCGAACTCGGTGGGCCGGAAAAGGACAAGCTGTTCTTGCACTACCTTGCCCTGGCCCAAGGCACTGGCTATGTGGCTCTTGCCGTCACGCTGGAATTCGGTGGCTGCGCGACTGGAGAGCCGCATCAGGTCTTTCAAGTGGACTGTGACATCGCCGCGCACCTGCCCGATGTGTCTTTCCCGACTGTCGCGCCGGTGGTCATGAGCATCGCACGCACCTTCTGGGAGAAAGCCACGGCCACGCACGTGTTCTGCGCGCAGGGCCGCATCCGCGGGGATCGCTATGCAAGGCACTGGCACGATCTGGCCGCGATCGCACGAAGTCCGCATTTCGCGGCCGTAATGGCCGATCGTGCAGTGGCAGGCGTTGTCGCCCGCCACAAATCCTTTTTCTTCATCGAAAAGAACACGGACGGTCAGGTCATCGACTACGCGGCGGCCACAACGGGGCACCTGAGGATCGTTCCTGAAGGCGAGGCCAGGGCCGCGCTCGCCAAGGACTATGCGGGCATGCTCGCCGATGAAGTAATGGTAGGCAGTGCCCTATCCTTCGACGAACTGCTAGAGGCATGCGCCGGACTCGAAGCCAAGGTGAACCAGACCGCTGTGTGAGCACAAGATCGACAACGTTCTCTTGTGGAAGCCCGGCGCATCGGTCTCTGCCTGGCCATGGCGCATGGCCTGAACACCAACGCAGTGCACACGTGGCTCGCGGGCGGCAGCCTCAAGCGTATGGGCGACGCAACTGCTGCGGCCGGTGGCTGCGTGCCTGGCCTGGCGTTCGTCCTTGTTGAGTTGCCGCGCCCCGCGCTCGTGGCAATCGCTCCCGAACCCCAGGCCGAGATCCGCATCGAAATTCAGTACGGCGGCCTGCACGTGACGCTCCAGTGTGCCGCCCGTACGGGCGCTGTGTACGCTGCGCAGTTGCAAGCGCTGGCCGATGCACTGTGTGCCGCCTGAGGAGCCGCTCCATTGATCTACATTGACACCCTGTGGCTATGTACCCAGCCGCAAGACATGCCTTCACCCGCTGACACGGCGGTCAGAGTTCCCTGACGCTCGAGCTTGCGTCCCTGGAACGGCAGCCCCGCCGAGACACCTTCCTGGCGGGCCATCAGCGACACGCTCATGCCTGGTTCATGCATGCCTAGTCATGTGCATAGTCCTGTTCCTATCTCCACAGACAAGCGACAGGACGGGGCCGGGGAATCAGAGGGCTATCTCACCAGGCGCTTTCTTGCATGGGCTTGCACGTGCCGATTCCGGTGCAGATGTAAGCTACGATAGGTCATCCATAAAACGATTGAGGGTGACGATGGCGACGAGTAATGACACGCCTGCGAGCCGTGAACAGGCTGTCCAGGTGCTTGAGCTCATGGCAACCCGTATGTCATGGTCTACAGCGCGATCGATCATTGCCAGCACGAGTCTGCATACGAGTCGGGGTTGGGGTGAGACCATAGCCAGCGCAAAGGAGGCTACGTACAGCGATGCAATCTGGGCGTCGGCCTACAAGATCCTTGCCAGCGCGGCTCGGCTGCACACGTATGTCGGCAATAAGCACGTAAGCATGTTCGATCTGCGCGCTCTAGCCGATGACTCTCGCGAACGGATACTCAATTGGGCATGCAAAGATGCTGTGAGAGACCTCGCAACCGTACTACAGCGTAGACCATTTCGCGTTGTCGAAGCGCCGACCTCTGAAGCGTCTCTGGAACCCTACAAATCTCAGAAGCCCAAACTGATTGAGATGGGAATGCACGGGAAGCAGCTGCATATGCAGTTCTTCAGCGTCCGCACCTATGTCCACCGTGAGCCCATCTCCATATCGGAAATGACCGCCTCTCAGCGACGTGTCTTCGCCGAATACGACGAACTGATTGGAGTCAAGACGCGTGCCGTGCCGTGTTTCGATACCGTCGTTATAGATCCAGAGACTGAGCTAGTCCAGATCCGTGTGGATTTCAAGCCAGGCATGACCGAAGACAAGGAAACCCCCGCGTTCCAACGCACCGTTGGCGAACTGAATCGTATAGCTGAAAAGCATATCGGGCATTTTGCTGCGAGCGCAGGCTTAATGGACCTTCATCCCGCCATTAGCCCGCTGTACAAAGATGACCGTTGCGGCCGTGTGACTACGCTTGGTTTCGTCGCAACAGGAAAGTCCACATCGTCGAACAACCAAGGGCAGCTTCATCGCAATAGAACAAAGGATTTCCGTAAGGACGAGTTCCACTCGGGTGGCAAGGCGAACGTGAACCGTATCGATCCTTACACAATTGGCGTCACCTGGGACGCAAAGCCTCCGAAGAGCGATCTATACCTTGAGATTCACGGGAACGCCCGTGCGATCTACAAGAGTACGCTGCGTTCGGTCACGGTTGCGACCATCGTCGGATGCACCGACGTCGCTGACTTTGACTTTGTTGCTGGCCAAGTGCTGAGCCGCCTCAAGCGCGCGCCCAAAAAAATGACCGTGGAAGACCTCATCCGTGGCGATTGGGCTTCGGAGCCCAGCGTCATGGATGCATGTCTGAACATTTGGCAGACGCTGTCGGAACGCGAGTTTCAGCTCGATCACTACACATTCGGAGAACTCGTAGAGCTAGCGAAGTCGAATGACGAGGCGGTAGCTTCAAGAGCTTTGCTTTATCTCGCCAGTCCCAAGATTAAGGTGCTGAGTACATGTCTCATGTACGAGTTCGATGGCGGCTTTTTCGAGCTACCCAAGGAAGAGATCTCGCACTTTGCCCGGGGCGAGACTGTCATTCATCCAGAGTCCGGCAGCCCGCTTTTGGAATCAGAGCTCCTGGTTTGCTTCACCCCAGGTCCGCGCCTGCAATCGAAGGGGTGGACATGAGTCACATTACCCTTGAGCAATTCAACAGGTACGCGGGAAAGAAGGCGGTGCAGGCGGCGTTCGAGCGAGCAAGAATCAGTGAAGAAGGCACCTATCAAGAGTTCGTGGACCAGCTCTACGAGGATCTCGATCAAGCCATTTACGCACTGCAAGCCTCCCGAGAGATGCGGCAAGAAGATAGCGAAGATCGCATCACCGCCGACATATTGGCGCGCCTGAACGTCGTTGGCTATGGAGCAACACACGACACCAAAACTGGGGGGCACGTCGACCTTTCTATCCGTCTTGGCGATGATCATTCGTGGATTGGTGAGGCAAAGAAAGACGGCAACTTTCAGGAAGGCTTCTTGCAACTGACTTCACGCTACGTACAGGCATCGGGAAACTATGCTCACGATCAGGCCGGGCTGTTGTTTTACCTGATTGAAACGCCTGACGCACTTGGAAGACTTAACGGATGGCGTAGCAAGCTCACGGAGGATGGCAGCGTGGCTGAGGACTGTTCGAAAAACTCCCTGGCGTTCTATTCAACCCACAAGCTCGCTGGTTCGGGGACGAAATTGAAAGTGCGGACTATGGGTGTTTCTCTCTATCACAAGCCTCTCGACAAGTCCGCGAGAGCGTCGGCGGCAAAAAGAGCTGCCAAGAAGACGTCCCCGCCGATGAAGAAGAACGCAGTAAAGGCCGGCGGATCGTGATTTATGCCCCTCGCAAGTGAATGGGCTAGCCGCAGCTTGACGTCTGATGCGTGAGCTCGCGCCAGATCGTCACTGTAGGCAACTCCAGTTTGCCTTTCGGTAATTTGAGACCGTGACTGTTTCGACAGCAGGAGCAGTCAGTCGGCTTTGCGCACCGACTGTCGGCTCACGCGGCGAAGCCGCCGTCGACCAGATGAGAGCTGCTTCAGGCTGATCTGAGTCGTTCGCGGTCCGGAGGCTTAGCGACACAGACTCAGCTAGTAAAGAAATGATCTCTTGACGCTTACAGCTAGTCTGCAGAGCTCTCACCAGCTGCCTCCCTGATTCTGGCCCATGAGCCCACCCGGCCGTGAGTGAAATAGCCTATGCAATGGGTGCCACTGCAACCAAGTGGTTTGAGAAACTAGTTTCGGTTTCACATCGCCAAGTTGCCCAAAGTTTGCACCCCTCGGCGGATCCAATATCCAGTTCCAAAGCGAGCCAGTTGCGGGCCGCCATGACATGCGTGTCATGGCCTGGAAACGTCATAACCTCGGCGACATACTGCACATCGATGTTTTGAGGTTTCTTAGCATTGGAGTTCAACCACGCAAGAAACAACCGCTCCGTCACCCCCATCAGCGATGGGTGAACAACGGCAGACGAAGTAAATTGGTGCATCTGCGACCATGTTTCCGAAGCGGGCAGGTCTTTGCGGTAGGCCGTTCCCCACGCGGCAACATGCACGTCCCCGGAGACCAGGGAAACTCGAATCTTCTTGTCGCGAGCAAAACTAGATAGAACTTCGAGCAGTCGCTTTCGCTCTCCCTCGTGGTCATCATGGGACCAGTGATCTTTGAGGTCGTCGGCGTTGCTATCGGTGACATGGTCCTGCCCGAATTTATCCAAAAACAGCTCTGCCAATGGCAGCTTTGGGTGCACCACCGGCACGGAGGACATGAACAGCAGGTGCTGGCATCCAATCTTCGGTTGCGGTCCCGCGCCTCCAGATTTCAGGTTGCCTGTCCATTCTTTGATTTGCCGCCAAGCATCCGATCCCATGACTTGGGTTCGGGAGCGCTCCGTGCGCAAGTCGGCAGCGACGATGGATACTGGCCCAATCGAATAGGCAGACGTAAATCCTGGCTGGTTGTCGAGCAGCGGGAGTGCCAGCGCATCCTTGGCAAGCACCTTGCTCCACGGAATAGGCTTTAGCAGAGGGTCCTGACGGGTGAATCCTGCGGGTGTTGTGTCTTCCAACTCAGGCAGATCTTCCAGCGCATGTTGCATCTGAAACACCCAAAACGCCCTGCGCGCATGGCGGAAGAGTGTTTGAAATAGCTCGCAGTTCTGCATCTCGCAGCTGTATGACCCCCAGCCGTCAAAGATGTCGTGGTCGTCCCACATCATGATAGTTGGCATGGACGCCATCGCTGCCCCCGCATCAAGCGCAGCCGTCGCGGACGACCATGGCTGCCTCTCAATGGGGAGCCATCGTTGTTTGTACAGGCCGAGGTAGTAGGCTTCTATCTCACGTTCGAGAGGCTTGCTGACTTTGAAATCCAGCTGGGCCTGGCGAGGCAGGCCAACCCATTGCCGCAGCGCTTTGATGTCTTCCCAGATAGAGTCAAAGTAGATCTGGTCACCGCCCATGAGCATCAGGTGAAAACGCTGCAGGCCTTTGTCATGAATGCGCCTCTCATGCCACAACTGTTCTTTGTCCAGCAGCTTGACTTCTCCCTCCCCAGGCTTTCTGCGCAGTTTGCGATCATGGCTGTAGAGCAGGTCTTCCCACACCGCATCTGATGTTCGGATGATTTTTCTCATCACCGCAGGGTCAGAGAATCCGTTGCACGATACATAGGCCATGCGCGGAGAAAAATCCTTGCCGGGCACTGTCATGTTCCAGGTCAGCCCGCCAGGAATGCCATAGCTCACCGTGCGCTCATCCTTCAAGACTTTGCAGGAAACGTCGTAGCGCAGATAGCGCTCGCCACGCGTTGACCACAGCTCCTTAGGTGCTGAACATACCTTGCCATCTACCTGGAACTCCGGAATCTCCGCACCTGTCTTGAGACCAATCAGTGCCGTTACTCTCCAGGCATCGCCTTTGCCGGTGCCCCGAAACGACAAGACTGGTCCTAACAGAAGATCTTTCTCATTCATTGTCAGTCCCTCCTTCAAGAATTCATTTCTTTCGCAACCACCTTGACGATCCGCGCCCGAGATACCGCTCTGCGCGCCACCAATGTTGCCTCCCCTGTTTGCTGCAGCCATTCAAAGAACCGCTGACTGGCATGGCGCGTCTGTGAGTCATCACGGCAATTGGCAAGGAAAGCGAACTGGACCTTCTGCACATCATCTGCCACAAAGACTCCAAAAGGACCGCTTACTACCGTAGCGTCGGGGAACCCCAGCAGCGAGGTCGCTTGGGTTTCAGTTGCCCCACGGTGACAAGCAATTAGATGCAGGGGCCCATGTGCCGACGCCAGCAAGTTGACGCGTTGATGATCTTCTAGGAATGGGCGCCCCACGAGTTCTCGTGCCGCGGCTACACTCAGAGAGGCTGGAATAGCGTGGACGACCACCATCACGTCTTTGCCATCCAGACTGACGATTGCGCCATCGTCCACTGCCCTGGCACCCTTGATTCCACTCAAAGCAGTTTTGAGCGTGGCTTCCATGGCCTTCTTTCTTTGTCGGAAGTCCAGGCGCGTCCAGTCCAGCGCTGCCCCGATATCAAAACGTGTTGACGCCGTGGCCTGCACGCCTCGTTGGGTAAGCGATATCACCGCATCCGACAAAGCTTCGAATACGCGCTTCTTCGCATCGGCAAAGGTCTTTACTTCACCGCCTCGGAAAGCTGTTTGCGTGGAAAGATAGTTTTGGAAGCGCTTGTTGCGCTCCTGCGCTGCGCCCTTCGTACCTACTACTGTTGGCAACGCTACCAAGCGTACTTTTGCTTGCGCTGAACGAAGCCCTTCCATGTACTCGGCATGGCAGATACCAATGTCCTGATCACCTGCTGCCCAACCTGCATTGCCATTCGACAACACGATCAGCACATCGCAGTCCCGGACCGCCTGTAGGCAAGCATCCCAGCTGTCTTGAGTGCCTTCAGCTGGAGGCGCGTCTTCGTTGATCCAGACCTCGAACGGCTTGCGTCCAAGGATCTGAACTGACTCGATTTCAGCTTTCAATTCCTTTCGCAAATCTGTTAGCGTGGTGCCGCTGCCCGCTGGAAACGGGTCCAGGCAACGGCTGGACAGCATGATTCGGATGAGTGATTTAGCCAAGAAGCCCTCCTTGTCGCTTTAGATTGGCAGTATGGCGTCAGCCCCCATCTACCAATTGACATGCAGTTGCATCTTTATCGCCGATTGCAGTGCTAGGAGGCAACGGATCCATCAAGGCCGACTTCAACCGCGACCCACACCAAGAAGCACGCTCGGCTGACCATTCAAGTAATTCTCTAGTCATTAGAGTCGTTTGCATCGCTCCTTCCTACGCGCCCGAAGCTCTCGTCTCCCTGTACTCGCCCGCACAAGTTGATCAGGCCTCTTCGGGAACATCGTCGCGGCACAGCGGCCGGATGAGCGCTCGCTCAAAGGGCGAAATGCCGCCGAAGTCTCTGGCTCGGCGCTTTGCAAGAGCCGCGAGAGCGTCATCTAACGTTTCTGGGTTCCTCAAAATCGGCATAAGGCGTTCGCCAAGTTGAATCGGAACCCCATATTCCTCAAGGGCGGTGATAACGGGGCTCATGAACATTGATTCAAGTTGCCCACAGAAGAAAGCGTAATCTCCGGGCTGGTAAGAGTGTCGCCGAAGAACCTCCGCCTGAATTCGATTGACCGCGCTCATCAGACGCGGGGCCTTGAAATTGACCCACTGCCGAGCGAATTCCAGGAATGTCTCGAGCGCCTCATCCGCCTCGTCCCCTGACTTCCCCTTCACCGCTTCGCTAAGCTGAGCGGTATAGCTTGGCTGGCTGCGGTACTGATTGATTCGGTAGGTGAGTTGGGCCGCGGTATTCACTCCAGCACCGCCACGCACTCCGAAGTGACGCCACGCCAGGTCGAACACAACCTTCAAATCGTCGTAACTCGGCATGCCGCGCCAAGACAGCATCGGGCCAAGCTGACCAATTTTCTCTGCTATTTCCCGTGCTAAATTGATCTGTCCCCACGGTTCAAGCCCAGCGTTCTCCTTGATGGTCTCAAGCGTCACAAAATCCTGCTCCCAGATTTGCCGCATTCGCCTTGTCGCCTCGTGCGAAAGGTCGTTCTCATCGAGCTGGATCAGTAGTGCATCCGGAGCATTGCCGTTCTGAGTGAAGACTGGGACATCGACGAACTCCAATTCCGGCTGAGGAGGTTCATTGAACAGGTAAACATGCCCAACAAAGTGCTGCCACATCCTTCCAGAACGGCCTCGGATGTTGTTGAAAGTGAAGAAATCGTACTTCCGGTTGCTAATCTTGTTGTCGGCGACAACCACGTTACGTGCCGCAGTGTTGACGCCCTCGATTAGGGTTGAGGTGCAGACAAGATAGTCCAAATGGCCATGGTTAAAAAGTCGCACGAGCATCTGTGCAACGGAGCGTGGCAGCTTGCCGTGATGAATGCCGACTCCACTCTTCAGCGATTGGACCAAGCCCCATCTAGGGCTGTAGTTCTTGCTAAGCCAGTCGATGGCAGCCTGCAACACTTCACTCGGCTCGAACTCTGCGTGCACTCCTGCAACGGCCTTGCCGAGGAGCCTTGCACCCTTCACGGATCCGCTGAAGACCAAAGTCGGCCCGGACAATTGTGGGACCAACTTCTTCAACCGGGCACTCGCGTCACCGCCAGCAGGCACTAGATGCGTATCAGATGCAACCGTGCTGAAGTCAGTGCGGATGAAGGAGCAGTTGTAGTTCGCGCCAAACCCGTCTGGCAATTCGTTGATGTTGGGCCCGAGCATGTAGAACTGCTTGGCCTGCTTCGCGAGTCGGTAGAACGCATGATTGAGGAGTACAGCACGTTCGTCACCTTCGCCTTCGTCAATCTGGAGCTTGTAGAACTCGTCGATGACGAAGAAGTCGATGTTCTCGATATGGGGGTTCTCGACCACGCGCTCCTGCGTATGAATGAAGATATTCCTTTCGGCCGGCACCTGGCTAAGGTGAGTTATCACCTTGTATTGGCCACGGAATCTCATTAAGCGCCGACGCGTCTCGTCTACCAAAGCTAGTGTCGGGACGACGACGACGATGTTGCTATGACGGCCGCTGGCGATCATCGCATCAATGATGAGGCTCTTCCCAAAGCTGGTTGGTGCACTCAGGATCACGTTCCGGCCCGCCATCAGTGCTCGGTACACCTCGGCCTGCTTGGTCGTGAACACAATGTCCTTGGGCATTGCATACGGCCGGTGGGTCTCGGTCGCGATGAGCGTTGCGACATCCGACTCGGATGTGTCTAGGTATGGAAAAAGACCTACAGTGCGCAGCAGCGTCTGGACTATGGGGGCATACGGCTTGAAGACAGCTTCACAATCGAGAATGCGGATCAGCAGGTCGCGCGCTAGTTGCAACTGGTCTTCATCGGGCGCCAGCGAAGCAAACGTCGACAACTCCGCAAGGAAGGTAAATGCATCGAACGATTTACCTCGGCCAGCGCCATCGAGCAATGCACGCAACCTCTTGTAGTTCATAGTTCCCTGGCTGCTTGCAGGCGTTTGTTCAGACGAACCAGGAGGTCGTTCTTGCTGGCCATGGGGAATAAGAAAAGCTCGATACGAACTTTCGTTAGCGTATTCTTGGCCGCAAACTTCTTGTGATTTTCTTGGAGCTCCGCTTCGAGAGCGGCCTTGTAAGCCTGCGATGCTTCTGTATAGCCTTTTGTTGTAGCACTGTCATACGTCAACAGGACTGGCACAACAATGGAGCTCACGACCTCATCTAAGGACCTGTTTCGGTGCAATAGGTCGGTCACCCGATCAGTACATGACCAGTTCGGATCGAGCTTGCCAGTAATGAGGATGAACTCCTTACGGAGGTAGTCATCTTTGAAGTGAGCCTCTAGCTCCGGTATTACATCAGCAATCGCTTTGGTGATGCTCTTGTAGAACTTGACCTCGCCAATCCAGAGTTCAAGTCCTTTTGAGGTGTTGAGGACATGCACAGCGTCAAAGCCCTTGACCGTGGCATTGACAGCATCCTTGAAGAAAATCTTGCTGATTGCGGGCTCTGTCCCAACGGCTTCCCGCATCAGGGCATGGAGGAGAAGCTCACCGAATTCCCCCCGCTTGTCATACTTGTCCGTGTCATAAACAACTTGCGCCGCCTTGCGGATCTGTGCGACCGAGTTGGTGTCATTGATTGACTTGCGTTCCGTATACGAAAGAGAAAACTCTGGCAGCCACTCCATGAGATAGCGGGAAAGCTGGTCGGCACGCCATTTTCCGGACTCATATCCCGCACAGACGCCGTGCAGCTGTGGCCGCAGTGAGAGCTGGTTGCAATGGACGCTAAAGAATCGAGCCATTCCCTGTGAATGCTAGGGCTGCTGGCGATTAGAAGTGCAACTATTCGCCTCCCAAGCGCTGCCGGCCCCACCCCTTCGTGTTTCTAGTCGTTACAGCATACATCATTGGTAGGCGTCTACGACCACGTTGTCTATAGCGACAGTCTTTTTGCGACGCGGTTGGCCATTTGCAACGATGACCGCATTAGGCGCGAGACTGAAAGCTAGATCAACCTCACCGAGCGGCCAAACATGCGACAACGTCGACTTCAAGCGGCGGATTCAACCGGTCGATGCAACACATGCGTCGAACATTTCTACAGGTGTTCTGAACCCCTGGGTCTTGCGGGCCCGTTGACTCAATTCCATCGCAATGGCATCCCGGCGCTCGTGCGAATAGCCTGACAGGTCCAGGCCTTTGGAAGGTACTGCCTACGCAGTCCGTTTGTGCTTTCATTGCCCCCCTGCCTAGACTGATGCAGGTCACAGAAGTAGACCTGGATGTCGGTTGCCATGGAGTAGCGCTTGCGACCCGCCATTTCCGTGCCGCGATCCCAGGTCAGGGAGCGATAGAACTCCTGCGTTCATGCCAAGGCCGCGGCTTCGGTGTACGAGCCCTTGTCCGCCAGCTTGAGCAGCGTCACGTACCGTGCTTGCCGCTCCACGAGGGTTGCGATCTGGCTGTGGGCATCGCCGAACAGAAGGTCGCCCTTCCAATGGCCCAGCACTGCCTGGTCCTCCACATAGGCTGGGCGCTCGCAGATGAACACGGCATCGACGATCCGGCCATGGATGGCGGTCTTCTATGTGTAGTGGCGCGAACGGCGCATGCCCCTCGTACGCCGCAAGTGCTCCAAAAGCTCTTTCTTCAAGGCACCGCGCGCCTGGACAAAGAGCGTGCGGTATCTTTATCCGGCGAGTGATCAACCTGTGCCCAAGTACACAGCAGGCTGACCACTTACACTCAAACCTCTTCTCTAGCGAAGGCGGCATTCGCCTTTCTGGCAGCTGTACCAGCAGACGCGTTGCCTGTCCTGAACGCGCGGTCCCGCGCCATGAACGCCTGCAGCATATGAGGAATCAGCACTGTCGCGTTCACGGCCTCGCTATAGGTCTGTTCATGCAAAGCTGCGTAGCGGTCGAGGTCTGCCTTGAGGCTGGCCGGGCAGATGAAGGTCATCTTGATGCTCTCGGTTTTGGGCAACGGCCCTAACCGTAGTTTCTTGGTTGTGCTCATCGCATCTCCCTCCGATCAAAAAACATCGGCTGGTACGGCCGCAGCACCAGGTCCCGGTTCACGATGACCCGCACCGGCAGCCCCGGCCGCGCCGTAAGCGTCGGCTGGATGTTCATGCTGCGCCGGGTCATCTCCTGCCCTATCTGGTTCACGCTGTCCTGCACGCTATCGCGCCCGGCAATCACGATGCGGTTCCCATCCTGCCGGTTCTCGGGCGCAGCCAACTCGGCCCCCACACCCAGCAGCGTGGTCAGCGCCGCGCCGGCCACGATGCGCGCCCAGTGCCGATCCACGCCGTCCTCCAGCCCGGCATAGCCCGCTGGGTCGGTGCCCATGAGGTTGTCCAGCGTCAGCGACGAGGTATCGGGCAGGATGACCCGGTTCCACACCATCTGCACCCGGCTCTGCCCGTAGCTCACCTGGCTGTTGTACTTGCCCAGGATGCGAGAGCCCTGTGGGATCAGCAGGAATTTTCCCGTGGCCGTGTCATAGACCGGCTCCGTCACGGTGGCGATCACATCGCCCGGCAGATCGGACTTGATGCCCGTCACCAGCGCCGCGGCAATCACCGTCCCTGCCATGACCTGGTAAGGGGACGCCGGCAATTGCAGGCTGCCGGAATTGCGGGTTTCCGCAGTTCCGGCTTTCTGGAATCCCTCTTTCTGGTCCTGCCGGTTTTGCACAGCCGTTGGGTCAGAAGGCTGGGCCGCCGTCGAGGCGGGCCCAGCCGCGAGCGGGTCAAACCCCGCCAAGCCGGCTGCCAGGGCACTGGGTGCCGCGGCACCCTGCCCCGCCGGCACAGCAGCGGCACGCTGATGGGCCGAGCGGAAAAACACCGACGAAGCCGCTGCCGCCTCCGCCTCCTTGCGCAACGCATCCTCGGGATCATGCCCCGGTGGCCCGTACACGGGCTGCTGCGACTTCACGATGGCCGACCCCAGATCGCCTGGTAGCGGTGGCCCCAGTTCAGGCACCTTCCGTAACTTCGAATAATCAGACGGAAGCTGGTCCAGACCTTCCGACTTCGAGACGCGATCCACGTTGAACAGCTCGGTCTGCTCGCCAGCGCCGCGCCGATGCGGCTGCAGCGACCAGATCATGGCGCCGAGCACGGCGACCGACAGGCTGCCAGTCAACATGGCCAGCGTGCGCCGGTTCAGGCGTGTCACCGGCCGAGGCTGGGCGCGCAGCGTCACCGCTTCAGGCGCTACCTTGCCCGGCTGTGCGGCGAGATCGGAAGTATCTTCTTGGCTCATGCTCAGCCTCCCCTCTTGCCATCCGTGCGCTCGATCCGCACCACCTCACCTTTGTCCCCGCCCAGGCGCAGCTCCGCCGCGCCAAACAGTCGGTCCACGATGTAGTACGGTGCACGAAACCGGTAGTTCACCAGTTGCCCATCGCCCTGCGTCCCGATCACGAACAGCGGGGGCAACTCACCTTGCGCAATGCCCTGCGGGAACTGGATATAGACCTTCTCGCCGTCATCGAAGGCCCGCAGTGGCTTCCACGGCGGATTGCTACCGCTGACCGCATAGCGAAAACGGATCTTCTCCAGCGTCAGGCCAGACTCCACCGGTGCCGCAGCGCCGGCCGCCTGCGCCTGGCGCTGCAGGGCCAGCATCTTGTCCTTGGGATACTCCCAGGACACCGATGCCATCCAGGCTTTCTCGGTCGAGGTCAGCTCAACCAGGTAGGTCCTGCGGTTGGTGGTGATGACCAAGTTGGTCTTGAGTCCCGAGCGGATGGGCTTGACCATCACGTTGACGCGCAACGCATCGCCCGCGCCACTGGAGGTATCGCCCACGATCCAGCGCACCGTATCGCCAGCGGCCACCGTCACCAGTTCCTCGCCCATCTGCAACGAGATCACCGTCACGCGCCCTACGGCCGCATAGACCTGGTACAGCGCGCCATCGGTGAAGGGCCAGACCTGGATGGCGTTGACATAGCCCTCTCGCGTGGGCGCAACACGCGCCTCGGCGTTGGCCCGGGAGACCCGTTGCTTTTCATCGGGGGACTCGGACAGTGCCTTGGCTTCACCGTCCGCCAGGGGCTTCATCTGCCCCGGCATCGGCAACACCTTTGGGACCTCCACCACTTCGACCGGCCTGGGCGGTTCGGACAATGGGCTGGCCTGCACGGCCTCATCGAGTGCGATGTTCGGCGGCGGCTTGCCTTGCGTGGCGCAGCCCGACAGGACTGCGGCGACCACGAATACACCGATGTGAGAAAACAGTTTCAAGGGATTCATCATTTGGTTCCTTCGTTTGCATCCAGCTCCCGGCTCCACGACAGGCCGTTGACATAGATGCCCAATGGGTTCTTCCGCAGCCGCTGCTCCGTACGCGGGGCTTGCAGCACCGTGGAAACCACGGCGTTCCAGCGCTCCGTGCCGGCGGGCGCGCCGTTGACGAAGCGCTGCTCCGTCCAGCGCACGTTGAACGAGGCATCGCTCGCCCGGACCACGCTGGTAATTTGCACCGACACTGACTCCTTACCGATGCGGGTGAATGGATCGTTCACCCGTGCGTAGTCGTTGAGCACGACCGCACCCTTGTCGGTGGTGTAGTCGTAGGCGTCGAGCCAGTTCTGCCGCACCACGATGGGATCGATGGACAGCGAGCGCACCAGGCCGATGAAGCGCCCCAAGTGGTAGGCCACCTGCGCATCGCTCGGCCGGTACGGCGTGGCCGCTTCGCCCACCGCGCGCACCTGCCCGACCTCGTCCACCTCGATCACATAGGGGGTGACGATGGACTGTGCCGAGCGCCAGACCAGCCCGCCAGCCATCAGCAGCGCCAGCGAAAGGCAGCCAAAGGCCATCAACCGCCAGTTCTTTGCCTGCACGCGGGCCGAGCCGATGCGCTCGTCCCAGACCTGCGCGGCCGATTGGTAAGGTGTCGCAGGCTGCGGCGTATCGCCATAGCGCACCTGCGGTCGTTTGAATCGCATGGTTTGTTCTCCTTATGAGTCGGAATCGCGCAGGCTCGGGCCGCTGCTTGAGCCGCCGCCGTCACCGCCGCGCAGCGAGTGGGCTGCGGTCGTCGCGGCATGGGTGAGCTGCTGCCTGCGGTGCAGACGCTTGGCCCATGCCGGTTGCTCGGTGGTTGCGGCCTCGGCACTGCTGTCAGCGGCAACGCCACTGGATGTCGGGGGCGCATCCTCGGTCCGGAACGCGGCAGCTGCACGCTCCTTGAGCGAGCGCGCCCCATCCGCTACCTTCTGCCCGGCCGCTTGAGCACCGGCCTTGGCGACAGTGCCCACGCCGGCCGCAGCGCCCCGGACGCCGCCACCCGCAGCCGCGGAGCCTTCGTCGAAGGCCGCCTTGGCGCCGCGCGCACCGCTGCCC